>NZ_JBFBAZ010000016.1:0-94336 GCF_040682475.1 Hamadaea sp. NPDC051192 | reverse complement strand
GGGCCGACCGACCGGCACCACGACCTGACCGGCGCGGAGAGCCTCACCGGCGCCGACGTCGCCGAAGCGGCCGGGTACGCCTTCGAGGAGTGCGCCGACGCCGACTTCGCCGCCGCGCTGGCGCTCGCCGGCGAAGAACCCTGGTGGGTGTACGCCTACAGCTCGATGTTCGCCGCGATCCGGCAGGACCGCTGGTCACCGGTGAGCGACGAGGTGAACCGCCTGCTGGGCCGCCCACCGGCAGGAATCATGCGCTGAAGATCTGGGTATGGGATGGTTCGGTGAGGAAGGGAGAAGCGTGTCGGATCCGATCACGGTGGACGAGTTGCGGCCGGGCGATCACGCCTGCCTGACGTACTCGGACAGCGACGAACGGCTGGACATCGTGGCCGCGTTCGTCGCCGACGGCCTGGATCGCGGCGACAAGATCATCTGCTACACCGAGGAACTGTCCGCCGACCAGATGGCGGCCGAACTGGTCAGCCGCGAGGTGACCGGCGCCCGTGACGGGCAGCTCATCATCGCCCCGAGCCGCGACGTCGGCCTGGTCGGCGTCGGCGCGCAGCCCGTCGTCGACGTGCTCGGCGCGGAGCTGGCCGTCTCGGTCGAGCAGGGCTACCCGGGGCTGCGCGTGTCGGCCGACATGTGCTGGGCGGTCGCGCCGTCGCCGGCGGCCGAGCGGCTGGCCGAGTTCGAGACCGCGCTGGGGAGCCTGTTCACGTCGGGCAAGCTGACCGCGATCTGCGAGTACGACCGGGACCGGTTCGACCCGGTGACCCTGTCCTTCGCCGCCCGGTCCCACGCCAAGACGGTCGCGGCGCTGGCGTACCACGACGATCCGGTGTTGCGGATCTGCCGTCAGCACCGGCCGCCCGGCGTACGCATCGCCGGCGAGCTGGACTTCACCCATCGCGACCCGCTGGAACAGGCGTTGTCCGAGGCCGTCCGGCTCGACCGGCACCTCTACCTGAACCTGGCCAAGCTGCACTTCATCGACGTCGCCTGCGCGACGCTCGTGGCGAAGACGGCGTTCTCCCTGCCGCCGGGCCGCACGATGACGATCGTGGCCTCCTCGATGGTGGCCTCGGTGCTGCGCCTGCTCGGCGTCGAGGACACCGGCGCGTCGCTGACGGGCGGCCGGTTGTCCGGCGGCTCGTTCTCGGACGGCTCCGTGGGCGGCGACGTCCGGCTCAGATTGATCGAAGCCGATGAGCGCCCCTGACCTGCGCCCACCCGACCGCGACCGGCCTGACGTCGCGGCCGAACTGCTCGAGCAGCAGTTCGACGCGGCCGGCCTGTACGCATTGCGCTCGGCGATCGCCGCCCATGCCTCGGAGTTGGGCGCCGACAGCCGAAGGGCCGGCGAGATCGTGCTGGCCTGCCACGAACTCGCGATCAACGCCGTACGCCACGGCGGCGGCCGGGGCCGGCTGCGCCTGTGGCGCTCCGGTGACCTGCTCTACTGCGAGGTCACCGACGACGGTCCTGGGCTGGCCGACCCGGAAGCCGGCTCGCAGCCGGTGCCACTGGCCGAACCGGGCGGTCGCGGACTCTGGATCGTCCGGCGGCTCGCCGAGAGCATGGAGATCGCCAACCACCAGGGCACGACGATCACCGTCGCGTTCGCCCTCCACTAGGTCCCGGCGTACCGATCCGGCTTATCGTTCCCGGGTGGACTCGCTGACCCCGACAACGACCCGGACAATGACCCGAACGAAGAACCCCACCAAGACCGCGATCGTCGTCGGGAGCAGCGACGGCATCGGGCTCGCCCTGGCCACCCGGCTCGTCTCCGACGGCTGGCGTGTCATTGGTGTGTCGCGCAGTCCCGGCGGGCTCACCCACACCGGCTATGAGCACTTGACGCTGGACGTCATTGATTCCGCGTACGCGGAGCGGCTCGCCGAGGCATGTGATCGGCTCGGAGCGGTCGACCTCTGCGTCTACTGCGCCGGAATCGGGGACTTCCTCCGCCGGGCCGCCCCACCGGCGGACCTTGCCGCTGATCTGGCTGTGCAGAGCCGGGTGCTCGCGGTCAACCTCGGCGGCGCGGCTGCCACCGTCGAGGTGGTGCTGCCCCTGCTGGCGGCGGCCCGGTCCGGCCACTTCATCGGGCTGTCCAGCCTCGCCGACCGGCTCATCAGCGACCAGGCGCCCGCGTACGCCGCGTCGAAGGCCGGGCTGACGTCCTATCTCGACGGGCTGGCGCTGGCGATGCGCCCGTACGGGGTGGCGGTGACGACGGTGCGGTTCGGGTTCGTCGACACCAAGCTGGCCAAGTCCCCGGTGACACCGTTCAAGATCTCCCCCGACCGGGCGGCCGAGCTGATCCTGCGATGCGTACGCCGCCGCCCGGCCCGGCTCACCGCGCCGAAGCGCATGGCCGCCCTGGTCTGGCTGGTCGCCCGCATCACCGCGGTACGCCTCCGCCTCGGCCGCTGAACCCTCGCACCGGCAAGCCGGCCGGGAAGTACGATCATGCCGATGTCCATGCCCTATGAGGCGACCGGCCGGGTCGGCCAGAAGGCCCGCACCCGGCAGGCCCTCGTCGACGCGACCCGGCGACTGCTCGCCGAGGGTCAGACGCCGCAGGTCGAGGAGGCCGCCGAGGCGGCGGGGATCTCGCGTACCACGGCGTACCGCTACTTCCCGAATCAGCGGGTGCTGCTCATGGCGGCGCACCCGGAGATCTCGCCCGACACGTTGCTCGGTCCGGACGCGCCCGCCACCCTGCCCGAACGGCTCGACGCGTTTGTGGCGGCGTTCTGCGAATACAACTTCACCTGGGAACATCAACTGCGCGCTGCTTTACGCGTATCCCTTGGGCCGGAAGCGGAACGGCCGACGTTGCGGCAGGGCCGCGCGGTGGCCTGGGTCGAGGACGCGTTGGCGCCCTTGCGCGTGACGCACCCGGCGGTGGACGTGCACGCGCTGGCGATCGCGATCCGCTCGGCGATCGGCATCGAGACGCTGATCTGGCTGTCGGATGTGGCCGGATACGACCAGGCCCAAGCCGCGCGGACAGTACGCCAGACCGCCCGCGCCCTGCTCGACGCGGCCACCGGTCGGTAGCGGCGAAGGCAGGGCGCGGGCGGTCGGGCGAGCGGGTCAGGACCAGCGGAAGAACCGGGCGGCCGCGGCCCACGCCACCGCCGCGTAGGCGCAGAGCACCACGATGTGCAGCGCCTGCGGCCAGTGACCGGCCGCCGCGTCCTGCATGACCTTGACGCCCGCGCCGAGCGGGGTGAACTCGCCGATGCGCTGCAGCGTCTTCGGCATCACATCGAGCGGCACCCAGAGCCCGGCGAAGAACATCAGCGGGAAGAAGGTCAGCGACCCGAGGCCCTGCGTCAGCTTCGCGGAGCCCACCGAGGCCAGCAGCAGCCCGAAACCGAACAGGCAGGCCGCGACGAGCAGGAGGCCGAGCATGAACGCCAGCGGGTTGCCCGGCAGGTCGACCCCGTACGCCAGCCAGCCGACCCCGAGCACCAGCAGCACTCCGATGCCCAGCACGGTGAGGTGGGCGAACGCCTGCGCGGTGAGCAGGTCGCGGGGCCGGGCCGGAGTGGCCGCCAGCCGGCGCAGGATGCCGCGTTCCCGGTAGGTCGCCAGCTGTGCCGGCAGCATGCTGAGTGCGACCATCGCCACCGCCATGGTGAGCATGGTCGGCACATAGACCGACAGCGTCGAGCGGCCGCCGAGTGCGGGGTTGGCCTCCCGGAACGCCGGCACGCTGCCCAGGATCGCCAGGATGGCCGGGGCGAGCAGGATGCCGAAGACGACGGCCGCGATGTCGCGGAAGTAGAGGCGCAGCTCGGTGCGGAACATGGTCACGTTCATCGGTTCGCTCCATCGATAGCGTCGGGGGTGTCGGTGGCGGTGCTGGCGGAGACTGCGGTGAGCTGCACGAACGCGTCGTCGAGTGTGGACTGCTCGACGCGCAGCCCCAGCGGGGCCAAGCCCTGCCGAGACAGCTCGGCTACGACGGCCGGCAGTGCTTCCTCCGTGCCTCGCACGGTGACGTGCTCGCCGTCGACGGCGACGTCGCTGACACCGGGCAGCCCGTCGAGGGCGACCGGCCGGGCGACGCGGAAGGTGAGCACCTGGCCGGTCGCGACCAGCGCGGTGAGGCCGGCCGGGGTGTCGAGGGCGGCGATCCGCCCGTCGTGGATCACCGCGACCCGGTCGCACAGCCGCTCGGCCTCGTCCATGAAATGCGTGACCAGCAGAATCGTCACGCCCCGGTCGCGGATGTCGGAGATGAGCTGCCACGTGTCGCGCCGGGCCTGCGGGTCGAGACCGGTCGTCAGCTCGTCCAGGATCGCCAGCCGCGGATTGCCGACCAGCGCCAGCGCGATCGACAGCCGCTGCTTCTGCCCGCCCGACAACTTCGCGTACGCCGTGTCCGCCGAGCCGGTCAGCCCGAGGTCGTCGAGCAGCTGCTCCGGCCGGGCCGGGTTCGGGTAGAACGAGGCGAACAGGTGCAGCGCCTCGCTGGCCGTGATGCGATCCTGCAGGCTGGACTCCTGCAGCTGCATGCCGAGGATCCGGCGCAGCCGTTCCCGGTCGCGCTGTGGATCCAGCCCCAGCACCCGGATGTCGCCCCGGTCGGGCGTACGCAGTCCGCCGACGCACTCGACGGTGGTGGTCTTCCCGGCGCCGTTGCGCCCGAGGATGCCGAAGATCTCGCCGCGCTCGACGGAGAAGGTCACGTCGTCGACGGCCACGCGCTCGCCGTAGCGCTTGTGCAGGTTCGTGACTTCGAGGACTTTCGGAGTGGCTGTCATGCCTATAGACGCTAGAAATCGGCGGCGTCGCCCAGAATCCGTTCAGCCCTCCGCTTGGGGTAGACCTAGCCCCACCCCGGCGGGAAGTCAGCCCCAGTGCGGTCCTTGCCGGTGACCGGCCAGACTGGGGGCATGACGGCAAGGTTGCGCGCGTTCGCGGCAGGTCTGGAGCTCTACGCCCTCAGCCTGTTCGGCCTGCTGTGCCTCGGTCCGGTGCTGGTCGTCTTCATGCCCGGTTTCCTGCTCGGCCTGGTCTTCCTCATCCCCGGCCCGCTGCTGGCCGTGCGCCGGCTGACCGGACGCGTACGGCGGCGGACCAAGGCCCTGACGGGCATCGAGATCCCCGAGCCCTATGCGCCCGAACCCCCGCTGCCGCAGCCGCACGCGGACGGCTGGTACCAGCGGGACCGCCAGCTGTACAAGCGCCTGTGGTGGCCGCGGCTGGCCGACCGCATCGACTGGGTGCTCGGCGACAACGCGAGCTGGCGGGACCTCGGCTGGCTCGCCGTCGCGCCGGTCGTCGGCCTCCTCGGCGTGCTGCCGCTGGCGCTGCCGTTCGCCGTCCTGGCGTTCGCCCCGCCCGGCCCGTTCAGCTCGCCCGCGATGGTCACGGCGGCCGCGGTCGCCGGTCTGGCGCTCGCGCCGGTGGGGCTGCGGGCGACGGCGAGATTCCACCGCCGCATGCTGGGCGGCCCCATGCTGCGGTCCGACGTCCACGACCTTCATACAGATCATCCGGTACGCGTCTGGGCCGCGAAGGCGACGTCCCCAGTGATCCGGCTGACCCTGCTGCTGCTCACGAGCATGATCGCGATCCCGGTGTTCGTGGCGACCGTGGCCGCGCTGGTCCTCGGCTACGGGCTCGGCCTGATCTTCCTCGTCCCCTGGGGGCAGGCTGATCTGCGCTGGCTCGCGGATTGGCGGCGGTCGCTCGCCCACTGGTCGGGTGTGTCCATTCCGAGCCCGTATCGTCCGTTGCCACCCCTGGTCCAGCGGCCCGACGGCATGTATCGGGTGAATCGGAACCTCTACAAGACCCCGCGCTGGGCGCTGTGGACCCAGCGGTTCTACTGGGTGCAGACCGATCCGGCGACCTGGCGGGAACTGGTGTGGCGGGGGACCGATCCGATCGCCGGCGGTCTGATCGCCGGCGTACCGGTGTTCCTGGTCGTCTACGGGATCTGGGGTCAGATCCTGCCCCGGATCGTGCACATCTTCGTCAGCGAGTCGCCCGCGAACTTCTGGTACGGCACCTTCTTCGGCCATCCCGCCGCCGCGATCCCGGGCGGGCTGGCGCTGGCGGCGCTCGGCGTGGCGATCGCGCCCGCCGCGCTGCGGCTGCACGGGCGCTGGAGCCGGTTGCTCCTCAAGCCATCCGGCGACACCGCCCTCGCCCAGCGAGTCGAGCAGCTGACGCTGTCCCGCGCCGATGCCAGCGACGCCGCCGCTCGCGAACTGCGGCGCATCGAACGCGACCTGCACGACGGCCCGCAGGCCCGCCTGGTCGCGCTGGGGCTGCGGCTCGGCACGATCGAGGCGCTCATCGACACTGATCCGGCCGCGGCCAAGGAACTCACCGTGCAGACCCAGGAGGCGGCCGCGCAGGCGCTGCGCGAACTCCGCGAGGTCGTCCGGGGCATCCATCCGCCGGTGCTGGCCGAACGCGGCCTGGCCGACGCCGTACGCGCGCTGGCGCTGGACAGTCCGCTCACCGTGACCGTCGACATCGACCTGCAGGTGCGGCTGCCCGAGCCGATCGAGGCGGCGGCGTACTTCTCCGTGGCGGAGGCGTTGGGCAACGCCGCGAAGCACGCCCGCGCCCGCACCGTCGCCGTCCGGCTAGACCTGCTCCCGGCCGGTGGCGCCGACCCGGCCGCCGAGGGCGACGTGCTGCGGATGACCGTTCGCGACGACGGTCGGGGCGGCGCAGATCCGGCCAATGGCAGTGGCCTGCGCGGCCTGGCCCGCCGGCTCGGTATCTTCGACGGGACCGTCACGCTGTCGAGCCCGCCCGGCGGCCCCACCGAGCTGATCATGGAGCTGCCATGCGCGTCGTCCTCGCCGAGGACCTCTACCTCCTCCGGGAGGGACTGATCCAGCTGCTCACGGCGCACGGGTTCACCGTCGTCGCGGCGGCCGAGACGGGTCCTGAGCTGGCGGCGGCGTTGGCCGAGCACGAGCCCGACATCGCGATCGTCGACGTACGCCTCCCGCCGACCAACACCGACGAAGGCCTGCGGATCGCGTTGGAGGCCCGCCGCCGGCGCCCCGGTCTGCCGGTCCTGGTGCTGTCCCAGCACGTCGAGCAGCTGTACGCCCGCGAACTGCTCGAAGACGGCTCGGGTGGAGTCGGCTACCTGCTCAAGGACCGGGTGCTCAACGCCGGTCAGTTCGTCGACGCGATCCGTCGCGTGGCGGCGGGCGGCACCGCGATGGACCCCGACGTCATCGCGAAGCTCCTCACGCGGGCCCGGCCGGACAGCCCGGTCGACCAGCTGACCACCCGGGAGAAGGAGGTCCTCGGGCTGATGGCCGAAGGCCGGTCGAACGCGGCGATCGCCCAGCGGCTGTTCATGAGCGAGGGCGCGGTCGGCAAGCACACCGCCGGCATCTTCGGCAAACTCGGGCTCGGCCCGTCCGACGACGACAACCGGCGGGTGCTGGCGGTGCTGGCGTACCTGAACAGCAGCCGCTAAACCGACGGTTTGTGGGCGGCTTATGGTTGGTGGGCCGACTTATGGTTTGCGGGCCGGCTTATGGTTTGTGGGCGACGACCAGCATCCGCTGGGCGTGCGACTCGAATCGGCCGTGGCGCTGGATGTGCTCGTGCAGCGCCAGCAACGTGTCGTGGTACTTCTCGACGGTGAAGTCCGGCACCGCCCAGATCACCTTGCGGATGAAGTAGACCACCGCGCCGACGTCGGCGAACGTGACCACCAGCGACTCGGCCCGTAGCTCGTCGAGGACGAGACCGGCGGCTCCCGTCGGGCGGTCTCCGGCTCGCGCTCCGGCCCGTAGGTCTGCGGCCCGAGGAAGAACTCCGTCAGCTCGCGATTGGACCCCGGCCCGATCTGCTGGCTGAAGTACACCCCGCCCGGCCGCAGCACCCGGGCGACCTCGGTCCACCCGACGACGTTCGGATGACGGCTGACCACCAGGTCGAACGTCTCGTCCGGGAAGGGGAGCGGACCGTCCTCGGCCGCCTCGACGACCGGCACGCCCAACGGCTGGAGCGTACGCCGCGCCAGCGCCAGATTCGGCGGCCAGCCCTCGGTCGCGTACGTGGTGGGGGCGAGCGCGGCGACCTCGGCCAGCACCTCGCCGCCGCCCGTCTGGACGTCGACGGCGACCCGGGCCCTGGCCATCAACGCCGACATCCGCCGCAGATATCCCCACGACGGCCGCTGCTCGGTGGCCCGGCCGTCCAGCCAGGAGAAGTCCCAGCCGTCCACGTCGGCCTCGGCCGCCTCGGCGATCAGCTCGTCGAACGGTCTCCCGGCGGTCGTCCGGGGGTCGGCCGTCCGGGGGTCGGCCGTCCGGGGGTCGGCCGTCCGGGGGTCGGCCGTCCGGGGGTCGGCCGTCCGGGCTGGCCGTCGGCCAGCGGCGTCGGCAGGCGGTTCAGCGGATGCGGCGGTCATGGCCTCAGCGTCCCAAGGGTGGCCGTGCCGGGCAAGTGATCCACCCCGGCGAGTGGAAAGCGCTGCGGTATCAGGTTTCCGACAGTCACCGAACAGTGGGCGTACGGCGGTTGGTCTCATGTCGACAGTGATCTACTCTTCGGGCGTGGGTGAACTCCTCCGCTTCGAATCCGACTTCGGCACCGTGTACGTCGAAGAGCGCGACGACAGCGGGCTGGAGCGCGTCGGCGTGTTCAGCCGCGCCAAACCCGCCAAGGAGAAGCTCGAGGTCGCCCTGGCCCAAGTCCGGCCGGCCTTTCAAGCCGCGATCACGGCCCTGTCCGACCTTCCGGTCGCGCCCGACGAGTTCGAGGTCGAGGTCGGCCTGACGCTGACCGCCGAGGCCGGCGCGCTCATCGCGCGTACCGCCGCGGAGGGACATCTGGTCGTGCGGGCGGTGTGGCGTAACCCGGTGGCGGGACGGGAGTGACCGGGCAGCCCACGCTGGCCGGCCGGGTCCGGGTGCTGGCAGGTGACCCGGAGCGGATCGTGGGTGCGGGTGTCGCGTTGTCGGCGCGCCGCGTCCTGACCTGCTGGCACGTGGTCTCCGACGAACCAGCCGACGCGCTGGCCGTCGCCGAGCCGTCCGGCGTGCCCATCGCAGCGGACGTGACCTGGTCGGCCCCGATCGGCCCGCACGGCGAAGGCGACCTGGCGGTGCTGACCACCCGCGCGCCGCTGACCGGGCCGCCCGCCCGCCTGGCCGACTGCGGCGACGCCGAATTCGACGTACGCGTCATCGGCAACCCCGCCCAGTCCCCAGCGCAGGTCCTGGCCCGGGCGCGGCTGGTCGGCCCGGCCGACCCGGTCACCGGCTGGCGGCAGCTGGACCGGCTGTCCACCGCGACCGTCGCCGTCGACCGGGGCTTCAGCGGAGCGGGCGTGTTCGACCCGGACGGCCGCGTCGTCGGCCTCACCGTCGCGCGTTCGCAACTCGGCCAGCAGACCGTGGGCTGGATGATCCCGGTGGCCGCCTGGCGCCGCCTGCTCCCCGCCGACCTCGCCTCAGCGGTGACCGCCGCACCCCGGACCGAGCCGCTCAGCCCCACCGAACGCAGTACGCTCGCCCGCGCGCTCGCGACCGTCCCCACCATCGAGGACTCCCTGGCGCGAGCGGAGCTGATCGCCGCACTGCCCGACGCCATCCGGCTCCGCGTACGCGTGACGCACCGCCTGCTCCTCGACTGCCGCGAACTGATCACCACCACACTCGACACGGACGGCGGATTCCCGGCCCTCTATCGGCGACTGTCCGAGCGGGAGGATCCCGATAGCATCTCCTTGCGGGAGTTCCGTGCACTCGCGGTGTCGATGCGGCTCCTGCCGCCACCGGACGAAGAGGACTGATCATGCCCCGCCTGCTGCTTCAGCAAGCCACCGAATTGCGGGACGTGCTCCTGTCGGTGGGAGTGCTGAAGAACGCGGACGAACGTCAGTTGTGCCTCGACGCCGTCCACACCGAACTCGGTCGGCAGATCGTCAGTGACAACCGGAAGACCACGGCGCACAAGACCGATCTGATGGTCATCGTCCAGGCGTTGTCGGCCGAGCCCGAAGGCCTGCCCACGTTGCTGCGCGCGGCGGAGGCGTTCGGCGAGCCGGGTGACGTCGTGCCCGCGTGGCGCGTTCTCGCCCGCCTGGACCTGGCGGAACTGCTCGACGGGGTTCGGCCCGACGTCGTCGCGGAGGTCGCCGGTCAGGTCATGGACGCCCGGGTGGACGTCGACAAGCCGGACGTCGTCCTCCAGCAGGTCGGCTGGCAGCGAGCCGAGGCTTGGGGCGCGTCCGCGATGATCGCCTTCGTGGTCCTGCTGCTGGAGCGGCTGTCGGGGGAGGCGGGCGGTGCCGGGGCGAATCCGGCCAGTGGCAGGGTCTCCGGTCGGGAAGGCAACACCGCCAGGATCGAGACCTGGCTCACCGGCGGCCGGTATGCTTTTGGGTTGACCGGTGCTGACCTGGACAACGCTCGCCGTGTGGCGCGATTGATCAGTGCGGCCGCGGGACCCGGCTCGAACACAGGTTTGCCGGCGCATGAGGAAGGTCCCGACGTGGGTACCACGACGATCATCAAGGTCACCGACTCGGGGACGGCGCAACCGCCTGCCCTGGTCTGGGGCGGCGTACCGGCCCGCAATCAGTACTTCGTGGGCCGCCGCGAGAGCCTGACCACTCTCGACGCCGCCCTGACCCAGCAGGCTCGGGCGTCGGTCCTGCCGAAGGCCAGCGTGCGCGGGGCCGGCGGGGTCGGCAAGACCCAACTCGCCGTCGAGTACACCTACCTGAACCAGAGCCGGTACCAGATCATCTGGTGGATCAACGCCGAGAACATCGCGACCGTCCGCGCGTCGCTGTCCGCCCTGGCCGACCGCGTCAACATCCCCCCGAATCCCAGCATGGAGCAGCGTATCCGCGCCCTGCTGGACCATCTGGCGACGACGTCGCAGGACTGGCTGCTGGTCTACGACAACGCGACCGATCCGGCCGAACTGGCCCCGCTCATGCCGACCGCGAACGTCGTCGGCGAACTCGGGCACGTGATCGTGACCACGCGCAACACCGCGTGGGCGGCCGAGGGCGCGACCTTGGAGCTGGACGTCTTCAGCCGGTCGGAATCCCTGGAACTGCTCCAGGCACGGGTGCCCGACACCACCGACCGCGAGGCTCACGATCTGGCCGAGAAGCTGGACGACCTGCCGCTGGCCCTGGAACAGGCCGCGAGCTGGCTGCTGACCATGCCGTCCTCCGTGGACGAGTACCTGCAGGACCTGGAGAGCCGGGCGACGACGTTGCTCGCCGAGGGCCGGCCCCGCGAGTACAACGGCACGGTGCTGACCGTCGTCTCGCTGGCGTTGCCGCAGTTGGCCGAGCGGTCGGCGGCTGCCGTCCAGCTGCTCGAGCTGCTGGTGCACCTGGCTCCGGAGCCGATCTCGACGCGACTGCTCTGGGAGGGCCGGCGCGCCGCCGGGCTGCCCGAACCGTTGCGGTCGGTGCTCCAGGAGCGCAACGACATCTCCCGGACCGTACGGCATCTCGGTTCGCTGGGGCTGGCGCGGATCGACAACGCGAACAAGCGAGTGCAGATCCACCGGCTGGTCCACCTCGTCGTCCGGGAGGGGCTGACCAGCGCCGAACCGCTGCTGAACGCCCAGCGGCTGCTGTCGGCGGCCAACCCCGGCTTCCCCGACGACCGCGGCACTTGGCCCCGGCATTCGGAAATCGCCCCGCACCTACAGGCCGCACACATGATCGACGGCGATGTGGACGCTCGCCGGACGGTGCTCGACCAGGTGCGGTACGTCTACAACACGGGCGACTACGAGAGCTGCCGAGTACTCGTCGAGGAGGCGCTCGCCGCCTGGGACGTGCCCGACGCGGACGGTCGTGCCAGCTCCGACGCGCTGACCCTATTGGCGTTACGCCGGTACGGCGACGCGTTGCGGCAACTGAACGATCAGCAGGCAGCCACCGTCACACTGGCGGCGTACGAGCGCATGGTCGAGGCGCTCGGCGAGGAGCACGAGTACACCATGGGCGCGGCGAACAGCGTCGGCGCCGACATGCGCCGGGCGGGCCGCGTGACCGAAGCGCGGGAACTGGACGCCCGTACCCTGGAGACGCAGCGACGGGTCCTCGGCGACGCCGACCCCAGCACGCTGCGCATCATGAACTCGCTCGCGATGGACCTGCGGCTGACCGGCGACTTCGCTGCCTCGTACGCGCTGAACGTCGAGGTCGAGGAGCACGCCCGCACCCTGGAGGACGGGGCGATCCCGATCGTCCTCGCCCAGGAGGCCCAGGCCCGCGACCTCTACCTCCTCGGCCGGTACGCCGACGCCGCCGCGCTGCTGGAGGGCTCGCTTCCGATCCAGCGCAACCTGCTGGGGGCCGACCACCTCACCGTGCTCCGCGCGACCTGTGTCTACGTCGCGAGCCTGCGCAAACTCGGCCGGCTCGACGAGGCCGTAGCTGAGGGCCGGGCCAACCATCTGCTGGCCACCCGCCGGTTCGGGCCCGATCATCTGATGACCGCCGAGTGCGGGATGACAGCGGCCAACGCGCTGCGGGCGCGTGGCGACGCGAGGGACGCCCACACCTACGCCATGCGCAGCCTGCAGCTGTTCCGCGGGATCTACGGCGAGGACCACCCACTGGTGTGGTGCGCGTCGGTCAACGTCGCGGCCATCCTGCGCGCCCGCGACCTGGACCAGGACGCGGAGGAGCTGAACCTGCGTACCCTCGATGGGCTGCGCCGCACGCTCCCGGGGGCGCATCCGTACCTGCTCAGCGCACGTACCGGGGTGGTCATGAACCTCGTTCGCGCCCATCGGATCGCCGAGGCACAGCCGCTGTCCGCGGAGATCCTCGCCGACTCGCAGCGGGTGCGCGGCCCGGAACACGCCTACACCTACTACTGCATGGTCAACGCCGCGGTGGACCAGATCCAGAGCGGACAGACCGAGACCGGCCTCCCGCTGCTCGCTGAGGCGACCCGGCTGCTGATCGAGAAGTTCGGCGCCGACCACCCCGAGGTCGAGGCAGCCCGCAACCGCCGCCGCATCGAATGCGACATCGAGACGATCAGTCTGATCTGAGGTCAGCTCACGCGAAGTCGCGGGCCGCGAGCGTCTCGCACAACAATCGGCCCGCGTCGGTCAGGCTCGCAGCCCGGTCCAGCTCCTCGAAAGCCCGGTCCAGCTGTCCGCGTACCTCGGCCAGGCGCGCCTCGGCTCGCTCTGCCAGCTCATCTTGTACGCGTAAAGCAGCCCACAGGTCCGCCACGGCGGTGAAGGCGTACGCCCCGTGCAGCAGACCCGTGATCGGCCGGGGATCGGCGCGCCACGGTGACTGGTACCAAGCCCGGTCGGCCGGATCGAACAGGTCGGCCAGATGCATGACCACGCTGAGCTTGCTGTGCTGGAACTCGTGGACCATCGCGACGGCCAGCTCGACCGCGCCGAGCGCAGGCTCGCTGGCGAACGCGCCGAACGCGTCGGAGTGCGTGACACTGTGATTGCCTGCCCCGGCGTCGCCCAGCGGGACGAACGTCGTCAACCCGAACGCCAGCTCGTCGGCGTACGCCGGAACGTGGTCCGCCAGCAGCCGCCACGCAGAGTCGAATATGGACTTCGTGGCGGCATGCCCGGCGTCGGTCAGCCGGCCGGCCAATTGCAGGCCATAGCAGTCTCGCATCGGATCGACATCGTCCACCGTCAAGTGCAGGCTGCGCCCGGTACGCCGAAGGCTGTAGCGGGTCAACGTCGGCCAGTCGTCCACTGCGCCGGAATCCATTCCCGCGCGATTCGCCGCCCGCCGCGCGATCGCATCCAGGTAGCCGACGGACGCCGACGCCACGCCCCGCGTCCGCTGCGTCGCCCAGACCCCGAGCCACGGCAGCCGCAACACCTCGCGCACTGCGCCCGGATCCACCTCGTACGCCCGCCCGATCATCGTCGCAGCGGGCACCAGATCCGCATCGATGGCGACGAGATGGCGGATCAGCAGCAGCGTCCGGGTCAGCTGAACGTCCCGCAGCTTCTCGATTTGTTCCCGCCCGGCCGCACCCCGGGCCAGCCCCCGTAACTCGCCGGCGGTCAGTCCGAGACGGGGCGCGTCTCGAGAAAGCTGTTCCATCCCGCGAGCGTCCTCTCCGGATGCGTATGCACCAGCGCGACCAGGTCCGCGACGGCCGCCGTCAGCGCTGGATCATCGCCGAGCAGCAGCCGGTTCAGGCGATCGCCGGAGATGTCGGGCAGCGGCGCCCGGCTCGGCAGGGGTCTTTCGTCATCCATCGGTTTCCCGCAAGCGACGGCGAGGTAAGTCCCCACCAGTCTCTCACAATGCCGCAATGCGAATGCCCCTTGTGACCAGTGCTTGTCACAAGGTCCCGCCTATCTCGCTCCGCTGTGGCCAGCGCGGTTCAGCATCTGCGGTGGAGGGTGTTGCGGACTGGTCTTCGTTGTGGGTCGACGAAGGTCGGTGGGAGGAATTCGGGGAAGCCGTCGGGTCTCATGCGGGCTTCCCAGTGCCCGTGGTGGATTTCGCGATGGTGAAAGCCACAGAGCAGGACGCTGTTGGCGAGGCAGGTATCTCCGCCGTCTGCCCATGATCGGATGTGATGTCCGTGGCACCACTGTGGTGGCCGGTCGCAGCCGGGGAAGGCGCATCCCTTGTCCCGCAACACGAGTGCGCGGCGGAGCGGTCCGTCGATGAGGCGCCGGGCGCGGCCGACGTCGAGTACTTGGCCGTCGCCGCCGAGCACCGCAGGGATGATCATCGCGTCGCAGGCGAGCCGTCGCACAGCTTCTGGGGTGAGCAGGTCGCCGGTGTCGAGCAAGCCCGCGCCGACCTTGGCTTGGAGGGCGGCCCACGGCAGGGTGACCGTCAGGTGCGGCTTCTCGCCGCCGTTGTCCGGCAGCTCACCGCCGTTCATGATCCGCTGGCACACCTCGACCAGCGCATCAGCCCTGCGGGCTCCGGCAGACCGCAGGTCCGGTTCACCCGGCAACACCCGGGCCGTAATGCGACCGCCATCTGCCGCGTCAGCACCACGTCCCGCGCCCGCGCAGCTCGCATCCGCACACGCGCCCGTGCCGTCCGCGGCTGTGCCGCCTGCCATGGTGAAGCCGCCTGTTGTGTCCGCGCCCGCACCGCCCGGCGCGTTGAAGCCGCCTGCTGCGTCGGGAGCGTCAGCGAGCCCGGCCGCAGCGGCGGCGGTAGGTGCAGGCTTGCGCGGCCCGGACAGCGGATCCAACGCGGTCCGCACGATCGCAGCCATCTCCGAATCCAGGATGCCACGTACTCGATATTCGCCCTCTCCATAGGGGATGAGGGTGAAGTCACGGCGGTCGTAGGCCGACCGCTCGGCGCGTTCCAGATCGCGGCGCAGCCGCTCCTCGGCGATCTCGGGTGCGACCAGTTCCAGGATCTGCGACCGGTGATTCTCCAGCGTCTCGGGCCGCAGTCGGTCGTCCGCAGCCAGCTTCGTCAGAACGTCAGCGGCTTTGGCCTTGCCGACCTCACCCACCGCCGAGGGCAGATCGTGCACCGTCTTCGTGATCACCCGCGCCTGCTCAACGTTGATCTGTCCGGCGGCGAGCGCCTGCTCCACGCCAGGCGTTTCAGGTAGCAGCTTGGCCAGCTTCGTCCACGCCACGGCATCCCGGTGCCGCATGGACAGGAGGTAGGTCAGCCAGTTCGCCGTGCCGGTCGCACCCGCGTCGTAGGGAATCTCGCGACTGTCCGCGGTGCCGATCAACGTCAGCAGCCGCCCGGACAACTGCTGGATCGCCACATGAACCCGGCGGACCTCGTCGGTGATCTCGGCGTCCGAAAGTGTCCACAGGGGACCGGCCGCCAACTCGGCGACATCCGCCTCCACCTGCGCCAACACCCCGCCCATGGATCAACATTAGAACAAAGGTATGACACCTTCCAGGGGGTCAAGGTCACGAAAATGTGCCACGATCCACGGCCGCTCGATCCACAAGCGACAGACGCCGTAGCGCGCCTACATCTGCGATTTCGGGCAGAAGGCGCGGGCGCACACGCAGAAGGCACGGGCGCAGAAGGCTCGGGGCAGAAGGCGCAGGCGCAGAAGGCGCAGGCGCAGAACGCTCGGGCCGTCAGCAAGCTCAGGAAGTGGTGGGAATCCGCTCGTGGCGTTCGATCAGGAGCCGGATGCCGTCCGATTCGAGGGCGAGCAGGCTCGGCACGATCTCGCCGGCGGCGTACGGGGAGTCGAGGACGGCGTGCTGGAGGAAGTCCACCCAACCGGAGTCCTGCCTGGTCACCAGCAGGGTGTCGGGGTCGGGGAGGGCCACGAGCAGGTGGTCGCCGCCGAGTGAGCGGCTCATCTGTTCGTGGAAGTCGGGCAGAGCCAGCGCGGACGAAGCGAACGAGCCTTCGCGGCGCAGTGTCAGGAACACGCCCAGTTCGGGGCGGTCGCGGTCTTCGCCGACGTCGACGCGCAGGCCCGCGACGAGCGCGCCGTACGCCGTCGCGAGCACTTCTTCGAAGGGCTGCGTACCGAGTTTGGCGTGGGTCAGGTGGTTCATGCCGATGCGGCCTTGCGGGGTGAGGGCGACCGCCGCGACGGTCACGTGCAGGCGGCCCGGGACGACGTCGCGATGGGGGAGGTGCTGGAGGAGGTCGATCGTCGGCGACGACCAGCTCCACAGGACCGGGAGGAGTTGGCCGTTGTCGGCGACGTGCTCCATGTTGTCCACGGCCTGCGCCGCCGCGTGCTGGCGTTCGGCCTGCTCCATGGTCTGCCGGACGTCGGCGTACGCCGCCTCCCAGCCGCCGGGTCCGGGCCGGTCGAAGCTGTAGGTGACCGCCGCGCGGGGGAAGGTGCGACCGATGAACTCCTCGTCCACCGCGGACGGCTGCCACTCCGAGTAGATGCGGCTGACCTCGGCCGCGGCCCGGCGCTCGACCGGAACCGCGAACCAGGCCTGTTGTACGCAGTCGTCGGCCTGGGTCGGCCCGCTCGAGATGAACGGCTCGGGGTAGCCGGGGATCTCGAAGACCACCATGTTGGTCGTGGGGTCGGTGTTCACGCGTCCTCCTTGGGCAAGCGCGTCCTCCCAATGACGCAAGATCGTCAGGGACGGTACCACTGTCCGGCAAGACCGCACGCGGGCGGACTGATCACAGTAGACGGTTGCGGCCCCAGCCTCGGGCCATCCGCCACGCGGCGAACGCGCCGAGCACCGCGGCCACGGCGAGCAGCACTCCCGCGTCGCGGAGGGTCGCGGTCGCGTCGCCGGTCAGGGCGGCGGTCAGCGCGTGCAGCGCCCAGTATCCCGGCGACGCGGGAGCGGCGGCCCGCAGCCACGCCGGCATCAGCGCCAGGGGCACCATCGCGCCGCCGAGCACGGTGAAGAACATCCCGCCGAGGTCGTTCACCGCGCTCAGCTCGCTCTGGCTGCGTACCACTGTGGCGAGCGCGGCCCCCGCGCACAGCAAGGTCACCGCCCAGCTCACGCCCGCGACCAGCAGGAGGTCTGGTCGCGGCACGCGCAGCCCCAGGAAGATCATCGAGTACGCGATGAGGGCGCCCTGTTGCGCGAGGAGCACGGTGCCGAGCGGAACGGCCTTGCCGACCAGGATCTGCGCGGGGCGGGCAGGGGTGGCGCGGAGCCGGTCGAGCGTGTGCCAGGAGCGTTCGGTGAGGATGCCCCCGGCGATGATGTTGAGCCCGAGCAGCGAGAACAGCACGAGCATGCCGGTGACCGCCTGGGTGAGCCCGGCGGACCCGAGGGCGGCCGCGTAGAGCGGGCGCAGCGCGGTGATCAGCACCAGCGGCATGCCGACGCGGCTGAGGGCCGGGCCGGGCTCGGCGCGCAGCAGGGCGAAGTTGTGCCGGATCAGGACGGTCGCGGCGCTCATCGGGTCACCGCCAGACTGTGGTAGAGATCGTCGAGGGTGGCCGGGCGGATGTCCACTGCCGACGGCCGTACGCCCGCCGCGAGCAGCCGGGCCAGTTCGGCGGTCGGATCGGGCGTGGTGATCTGGTCGACGCCGCCGTCGGGCCGGGTGATGTCGAGATGGCCGGGCAGCCCGGCCAGCAGGCTCTCCTGGTCGCCTCGGGCGATCACGCGACCGGCCGAGCACAGGGCGAGCGTCGCGCCGAGGTCGACCAGTTCGGGCAGGTAGTGCGTGGTGTAGCAGACGGCGGTCCCGGTCGCCGCGACCTCTTTGATCAGGTCGAGCAGGGCGGCACGCGTTTCGGGGTCGGCCCCGACGGTCGGCTCGTCGAGCAGGAGCAGCCGGGGACGGTGGAGTAACGCGGTCGCGGCCTGGGCTCGGCGGCGCTGGCCGCCCGACAGCAGCCCGACCGGCCGGTCGAGACAGTCGGTGAGCAGCAGGCGTTCGGCCGTCTGCGTGATCGCCTCGCGCAGGGATCGTCCGCGCAGCCCGGCGAGTCCGCCGAACAGGCGCAGGTTCTGCCGCAGGGTCGCCGGCAGGTAGAGCGCCAGCTCCTGGGGAGCCAGCCCGATGCGGTCGCGAGCCTGAGCGGGTGTCCGGCCGTCGACGGTGACCACGCCCGAGTCGGGGCGGATGAGTCCGGTGACGATCTCGACGAAGGTCGTCTTGCCGGCGCCGTTGTGGCCGATCAGCCCGCAGATCTCGCCGGGTGCGATCGAGAGGGTGAAGCCGTCCAGGGCGCGGCGTTCGCCGTACCGCTTGATCAGGTCTTGCGCCGAGAGCATCGCCGCCGAGAGCATCGGAGCGCCTCCTTTGTGATCTACGTTGTATAGATCTACACTGTAGAGGTGCCTGACGACGATCGCAAGCGACGGATTCTGGACGCCGCGCTGGAGCTGGCCGACGAGCGCGGCCTGGCCGGTGTGACCATGCGCGCCCTGGCGCAGAAGCTCGGAGTCACCGCGATGGCGCTCTATCCGCACATCGGGGACAAGGAGGGCCTGTTCGACGGGCTGGTCGATCGGATGCTCGCCGAGATGCTGCCCGCCGTGCCCACCGGCGGCGCCGCCGAGGAGCGACTGCTGGCCGTCGGCCGCGCCGCGCGCGAGCTGTCGCGGCGGCACCCCTCGGCGTACGCGTTGCTGCTGGCTCGCCCGGCGGTCACGCCCGACGCCGTGCGCCTGGTCGACGCGATCTACGGCGCGCTACTGGATCTGGGCGTACCTGATTCTGAGGTGCCGCGCGTCGAACGGCTCATCACGACCTTCGCCCTCGGGTACGCCGCCAGCGAGGCCAGCGGCCGGTTCTCGGCGGGCACGATCAATCCTCGGGGGAGGCGGGCGCAGTTCCCGGCCGACGAGGTGTCCGCCCATCGGCGGCTGAGCGAGGTGCTCGATCGGATGCCGGACTGGGACGCCGAATACGAGGCCGATCTGCAGGACCTGCTGTTGATGGTGCGAGCGCGCTGGTCCTAACGGGCTGCGTCAGTCCGTGACCATCGCCAGGACGAAGCCGTCGTGGCCTTTGACGCCGACGGTCTGCACGGCAGTGGCCGTGAGCCGGGGCTCGGCGGCGATCAGCTCGGTGAAGCGGCGTACGCCGACGACTCGGGGATCGTCCTCGGTCGGGTCGGTGACGGCGCCTTCGCGGACGACGTTGTCGCCGATGATGACGCTGCCCGGCCGGGTGAGCCGCAGCGACCAGGCCAGGTAGTCCGGATTGGACGGCTTGTCGGCGTCGATGAACACGAGGTCGAACGGGCCGGCGCCCTCGGCCTCCAACTGGGGCAGCGTGTCCAGCGCCTTGCCGACCCGGATGTCCACGAGGTGCCCGACGCCCGCCCGCGCGACATTGGCTCCGGCGATGGTGGCGGCGTGTTCGTCGACCTCCAGCGTCACCAGGCGGCCGTCCGCCGGCAGGGCGCGGGCCAGCCAGATGGTGCTGTAGCCGCCCAGCGTGCCGATTTCGAGGATCGTCCGCGCGCCCCGGATACGGGCGATCAGGTTCAGCAGCTTGCCCTGGTTGGGCGCGACCTGCAGGGCGCTGAGTCCCGCCGCGTCGCTGTCCTCGACGGCTGCGGTCAGCGCGGAGTCCTCTTTCACCAGCAGATCCGCGAAGTAGCCGTCGACCGCCGTCCAGGTGCTCTGCGTCATGCGGGTTCCTCTCGGAGACTGAGCAGCGTGAGCGACGTTACCACCGGTGGCCGCCGATCAGGCTCAGCAAACCCCGTGTTCCGGGAAACTGCTGTTTTCGGGACACTGCCGCTTTTCGGGTAACCGCGCGGCTTTTCGGGAAACTGCGGCGGCCCGCTGCCGGACGGGCAGCGGGCCGTGCGCGTACGCGAGAACCGGGGCTCAGTTCTTCTCCTCGTCCAGGAAGTCGACCGCGACCGTGGCGAACAGCGGCGAGAGGAACATGTTGTAGTGCGTCAGGCCGGGCAGGATGGCCAGCGCGTGCCCGCCCGCCGGACGGCCCTCGGCCATCCAGCCGCCGTCGCGGTGCCCGCCGTCCAGCAGCCCGAAGACCTCGACGTAGTGGCTCGGGGGAGCCATGTCCGCGTCGGCGGCGACCACGAGGGTCGGGACCTGCATCGCGCGTACCTCGTCGCTGAAGTCGAAGTCCTTCGCCATCGCCGCGCCGATCTTGTCGAGCAGCTGGGGGAAGTCCTCCGGGCGCGGCGCCACCCGCTGGTACAGCTGGTACATCGGGGTGTCCTTCATGAACTCGGCCGCCGCCGCGCCGACCTGCTGCTGCTGGCCGAGCATCTCGGCGTAGATGGCGCTGCGCTTGATGTTCGCCGACGCCGTGACCAGGCGGCCGATCTTCTCGGGGTGACGGAAGCCGATGTGCCACGCCACGCCGCCGCCCAGCGAGTAGCCCACCACGTCGGGCCGGTCCAGCCCCAGGTGGTCGATCAGCGCGGCGATGTCGTCGGCCATCAGCGCGACGTCGATCGGCCGGTCGACGTCGGCGGTCCGGCCATGCCCTTGCAGGTCGACCAGGATCACCTGGTGGTGGTCGGCGAAGAGGGAGACGACCGGCCCGAACATCTCGCCGGACCCGAGCCCGCCGTGCAGCAGGATCAGCGGGCGGCCCTCGCCGTACGTCTCGTAGTACAGGTTGATCCCGTTGACCTCGGCGTACTGGCCGTTGCCCGCGGTGTCGTTGCTCCAGCTCGTCATGATCGGCTCCTTGAGGATTGCTTCAACGTCATCTGACACCACGTATGACGGTCGTCGCCGGCGAAAGTCATCGGTCCCGGCAGAAGTTTTTGAAAACCTCGCGATAGGTTGATCGACATGGTGGGTTCGGTCGCGCAGTTGTGGCGTTATCCGGTGAAGTCGATGCTGGGCGAACAGGTCGCCGAGGCCGACGTGACCGAGCGCGGCATGCTGGGGGACCGGCGCTGGGCGGTCCTCGACAAGGAGACCGGGAAGATCGCGAGCGCCAAGACCCCACGGCTGTGGCGGGCGCTGCTCAGCTGCCGGGCGACCGCCGGGCCGGACGGAGCGGTCGTCCTCGGCCCGGACGGCAGGTCGCTGGCCGACGACGGGCTCACCGAACTACTCGGCCGGCCGGTGACGCTGGCCGACACGCCGCCGCCCGGGGCATCACTCGATCGGTCCAAGCCGGATCAGGTGCTGGCGCGGGGACTCGACGCCGAAGTGGAGGCCGACGTCGTCCAGTTCGGCTCGGCCGCGCCTGAGGGCACGTTCTTCGACTTCGCGCCCCTCCACCTCATCACCACCTCGACGCTGCGCAGCGTCGCCGCGCTCAGTCCGCGTACTGCGATCGAGGTCGAGCGCTATCGGCCCAATCTGGTCATCGAGACAGCCGAATCCGGCTTTCCGGAGCACGCCTGGGTGGGCGCCGAACTGCGGATCGGCGACGGGCTCGTGCTCCGCGTCATCGCGTCCACGCCACGGTGCGCCATTCCGACGCTCGCTCACGGCGAATTGCCCCGCGACACGTACGCGTTGCGCGTACTCGCTGAGCACAACCGGGTGCCGGCGCTGCCGGGACTGAACCCCGAACCCTGTGCCGGGGTGTACGCGCAGGTGGTGACGCCGGGCCGGCTGCGGCCGGGCGATCACGTCGCGATGGGGTGAAGCTCCAGGTCGGCGACGGCCGTCACCACGTCCGGGAAAGCCGGCACGTACGCGTCGACGGCGCGACCGGCGAAGTCGGCGCGGTCCCGGACGCCACTTTGCAGGCAGGCGATGAAGCGCAGACCCGCACCGAGCGAGGCGTCGGCGTCGCCGGGTGAGTCCCCGACGTAGACGCACGCCGACGGCGGGAGACCGGTCTGGGCGAGGAACTCGTCGAACGCGCGTGGATCGGGTTTGCCGAAGCTGGTGTTGTCGGCGTGGAAGACGCCCCGCACCCGGCCCGCCAGCGCGTGATCGGGGGCGAGCAGGTGCCGCATCTCCTCCTCGGTACGGGAGGTGAGCACGTAGACGGCGCGACCGGCGGCAGCGAGGTCGTCCAGCGCCCGCAGATTCTCGGGCACGATCGCGTCGAGCAGCCCGTCGGCGACATAGCGGCCGAGCACCGGCGGGTACGCGGCCACGAACCGGGCGAGGTCGACGCCGGGCGACCGGATCGGCAGCGCGGTGAGTAACGGCTGACCCCAGGTGGCCCGGTGGACGGACCGCTCGATCGGGGTGGCGCCGATGAGTTCGAGGACCTCGTTCTCCAGCGCGAAACAGGCTGCCTCGGTGAGACAGAGGGTGTCGTCGACGTCGATGATTACTGCTCGGATCTCGCCATTGTGCACGTGCGTCATCGTTTCAGATCGACGAGGGCACCGGACCGCTCGACAGTGCGCGTACGCCGATGGGCGGCGCGCGGACGAGCGAGGAGGACCAACGCCACCAGTGGGATCACCAGCATCGACTCGGCGAGCAGCACGGTGCCGAGCGTGACAAGCGTCCAGCCCAGCGCCCGCACCAGGGCCACGGCGATGCCGATGCCGCCGGCCGTTCCGACGAAGATGCCGTACCACGCTGGCAGCTGCCGAATCACAACGTCCCTCCCCAGGTCGCGGGAAGATCCTTTCAGATCGGACACCGTGAGGCCAGGGCCACTGTACGTAGTTGAGTAGTCCATGACCCAGGGAGCGATCCCGGGACCCTGATCACGATCTGACGGGGCGAGCCGTGAGACAGACCAGCGCCGAGCGGTGCGTGGCACCGTAAACCGTGGTGACGTCGAAGCGTTGTTCGGTCAGGAACCCCGCCACGCGCTCGGCGATCGCCTGCGCGCGCCCGATCGCCGGCGGCTCGTAGGTCAGGAACATCGCCCCGGACGGCTTGAGCAGCCGCCGGATGATGTCGAGGTCGCTCGCCGACGACCGGACCCAGAACAGGTTGACGTTGACCGCGAAGACCTTGTCGAACCGTCGCCTCGGCAGGTCCGCCGCGTCCAGCGGAGCCGTCTGGAACGCCGCACGACCGGCCGCGACATGCTCGGCGTTGCGCTGTTCGGCGTACTTCACCATGGTCAGCGACCGGTCGATCGCCGTGATCTTTCCACTGCGCAACCGGTCGCACACCAGCGACACGGCCGCCCCCCGACCACACCCGATCTCCAGGAGCCGGTCGCCGGGGCGTACGCCCATGGTGTCCACAGTCCAGCGAACCCGTTCCGGAATAGCACCCACCGCCATCCCTCTGTCTTACCAAACGGACGCTCAGGCGGTGATCGGCCCCGGCTGGCTGTGGCCGCGGACGCTTTCACGGGCCGGCGCGAATAGTCCGGCGGACCACACCGGCGCTTGTGGCTGCGCATATGGTGGGGTGATGCCGGAGCGCGTGATCCTGGTCGTCGGCTACGACGGCGCCGAGCTGCTCGACATCGCCTGCGTCACGTCCAGCCTGGACATCGCCAACCGGATCGGCGCGAGCCCGCCGTACCGGAGTGTGCTGGCGACCCCGGGCGGGCAGCCGATCACCTGCGACTCCGGCCTGCAACTCGCCGCTCAGGCCACCCTGGAGCAGGTCCGGGGGCCGGTCGACACGCTGCTGGTCAGCGGCGGCCTCGGGCACCGCGACGCGGCCGAGAATCCGGTGCTGGTCGGCCACGTACGCCGCCTCGCCGCACTGTCCCGCCGAGTGGCCTCGGTCTGCACCGGCGCCACCGTGCTCGCCGAGGCGGGCCTGCTCACCAACAAGCGCGTCACCACGCACTGGATGTACGCCGAGCAGCTCGCCCGGAACTATCCGGAGATCATCGTCGACCCCGATCCGATCTACGTCCGCGACGGCGACGTGGCCACCTCCGGCGGCGTCACCAGCGCGCTCGACCTGACCCTGGCGTTCGTCGAGGACGACCACGGGATGGCGCTCGCCCGTGGAGTCGCGCTCGGCGTGGTGGCGTACCTGCAACGGCCGGGCGCGCAGGCGCAGCTGAGCATGTTCCTGACCCGCCGCGACGGCGACGACCTGGTGGTACGCCGGACGACCAGCCACATCGTCAGCAACCTCGCCGACGACCTGACGGCGGGTGCGCTCGCCAAGCTGGCGGGGGTGAGTGAACGGCACCTGTCCCGGCTGTTCCTCACCTACGTCCGGGAGACCCCGGCGCAATACGTACGCCGCGCGCGTACCGAAGCGGCGGCGCACCTGCTCGCCTCGACCGGGATGCCGCTGCCCGCCATCGCCCGGCGCTGCGGATTCGGCAGTACGGAGACGATGCGGCAGGCGTTCGTGACGCACTACGGGGTGCCGCCGTCGGCGTACCGCAGGAATCCTGTCGGGCCGCCCACGGAATCGGACCCTCCGGTTCCAGCGCCCGGCTACGCGGTCGCCGGTGCGGCACGATCGGGATCGTGACTCGCATCCTGGATCGCTGGCCCTCGGCGCTCGGCCTGGTCTCCATCGCCGGCGCGGTGGCCGTCCTCGTCCTCAGCTCCCGCGACGAGCTGCCGTTCGGCCCGGCCGACCTGTTCGGCCCGGCCATCGCCACGATGGCGGGGATCTACCTGATGGCGTACGCCCTCGGCAAGCCGTGGACCGCCTGGCTCGCCTTCGTGGTGCTGAGCGTCGCGGTCAGCGTCTTCCACGTTCTCTACCTGCGTACGGGTGCGCCGAACCCGGCCGTCGGGATGGCCGCCGTCCTCGTCGTGCTGTGGATCTGGGTGGTGGCCGCCCGGCGACAGCTCTCGCTGCAGACCGCGGGCATGGTCTTCTTCGGCACGCTCAGCCTGCTCTGCGCCGCGGTGGAACCGCCGCTGGCGGTGGCCTTCGCCGGACTCGGCTTCCTGTTCCACGGGGCTTGGGACGCTTACCACTTCAAGGTGGACCGTGTGGTGAACCGACCGTGGTCCGAATACTGCGGGGTAGTGGACCTGGGGGTCGGGGTCGCGCTGCTGGTGGCCGCCGCCAACGGGTGACCGCCCGCGCGTTCGCGCGCGTTCGCCCCGCGCGTTGCTGGCCCGCATGCCGCTGGCCCGCGCGCTCGCCGCGTTGCCGCGCCCTCGTGAGCATCGGTGGCCATCGATCGCCGGAACGCTGCGTACCTAACACGAGCCGGGTTAGGTACACAGCGTTCCAGTAGTCGGGGACTTCCGCGCCGCAGGGGGAACGAAAGCGGGAAGCGTCAGGCAGCGAGGGTCACGAGCGTCCCAGGGGAGGGGACGACCACCTCGACGGTCCGGTCGTCGCCGACCGAGACGGTCGACGCGGGCGACGAGCCGACCTGAACCCGAACGGTGTCGCCGGCCGACGTGGGGACCCCGAGTCGCACGGGACCGTCCGACGACACGACCGCCGACACGTCGGTGGAGCTACGCGAGTAGTCCGACACCACCGTGGCGGGAGACGCGTCGACCAAGACGAGCGAGCCCAGCTCCACCCGCAGCCGGTCGTCGGCGTACAGGCTGAGCCGGCCTTCGCGCAGGTTCAGGTTCGTCAGCGTCGCCACGCGCCCGGGGTGGGCGAAGCGCCAGCCGCCGGGCCGGGCGTCGGCCATCTGCTGCATCGCCAGGTACGCCAGCAGGTTGCCCCAGCTGAGTAGGAAGTCCGACCGCGCCTCGAACGGGTGGATGTCCTCGTCCGGGCTGGAGAAGTAGTTCTCGTGGACGTGGCTGTGCTCCTCCCACTCCACGCGGAACATGCCGAGCAGTTCGTCGGTGATCTGCGCGACCTGCTCGTAGAGCCCGTAGCGGCGTAGCCCCTCGACGGTGAGGAAGGCGACCGGCCCCCAGACTCGCCCGCGCATGTAGTGCCGGTTGTAGCCGGGGTCGCTGCGCGAGACGCTGGGCAGCGGCGGCGAGCCGCCGAGCAGCTTCGGCGTGAGCAGGGTCTCTACCGAGCGCCGCGCCCGTTCCGGGGTGGACGCTCCGGCCAGCAGCGGGTACAGCATGCTCGGCGCGAGGTGGATGTCGAACGAGCCGTCGGCACGCAGGTTCCGGTAGTGGCCGGCGTCCTCGTCCCAGAACCGCTCCTCCAGGGCCGTCCGCGTGACCGCCAGCTCGTCGAGCAGCCGGGTCGCGTCCTCCGTGTGGCCGAGCCGCGACGCGATGGCGGCCAGGGCTTCGCCGTCGGCGGCGTGCAACGCGTTGAGCGCCACGTCGGTCAGGTCCATCGTGTGCGTCTTCGGGTCGTACTGGATCTCGTCGAACATGGGGGAGTCGTCCATGCCCGACTCGCGGCGGGTACTGTCCACAGTGGCCGACTTCGGGTCGCTCGTCGGGTCCGAACCCCAGGTGAGCAGGCCCAGGGGGCCTACCCGATCCTGGGTCCACCAGTCGTGCCAGCCGAGCAACCGGTCGTACGCGTCGCTGAGCAGGGTCGCGTCGCGGGTCTCGTCGGACAACCCGGTGCTCAGATACGACTTGAACACCGTGTACGCCCCGACAGGCGGCTGCGATCGGTCGTCGGTACGCCCGCGCTCGTCGGAGACGCGGTTGGGCACCATGCCCCGGTCGGTGGCCTGCTCCAGCATCTGGTCGTAGATGCCCCGGGCGTAGTCGTGATCGATCCACGTCGCGGTGAGTCCACAGAAGAACGTGTCCCAGCCGTGCAGCGCCCAGGTGCCGTAGAACCCGCGGCGGCCCGCGTGCACGAAGTCCCGCGAGGTCGGCGTGATCACCCGGGCCAGGTCGGTCCGGATCACGGTGTTCCAGGTGAGCGCGCGCTGGTAGCCCTCGGCCGACCGGCCCAGCCAGCCGGAGCTGCCGATCGCCCGCGACTCGGCGGCGGTCCGGGCCGCGTCGAAGTCCACCTCGGGGACCGCCACGCCGACCGGCGCCCAGGTGAACGTCCCGCCCGCGCCCGGCAGTGTGACGACGCCGTCGCCGGCCTCCGAGCCCTCCGGCAGCGTCGACTGCCACCGACTGAGGTCGACCGGTGCCGCCTCGGGCAGCTTGTCCACGATGAGCCGCACCCGGGTGCCGTCGGGCGTACCGGGGAGCAGCTCGGCGAGTCCGGCCAGGACGTTCGCCGCCGGGTTGGTGAAGACCAGGCGCAGCAGCGCTTCCCCGGCCCGGACGGTGACCTCGGCGTACTCGCCGTCGACGGTGTGGTGGCCCAGCCGCTCCAGGCCCACACGCCAGGTGAAGCCGTCGGTCACGGTGCCGTCGGGCGCCACGATCGCGGCGCGGACGCGCAGGCCGGACGGCAGATGCGCGGCCGCCGTGTGGTATTGCGTGTCCCAGGTGTTCCAGTCTTGGGGGACGGGATGTTGCGTCATCGGTGGTTCTCCAGGGTCGGTAGCCAGATCCGCATCGCGTGCGGGCCGCGATTGGCCCACGCGTAATACGGGATGAGCGTCAGGTCCGCGCTGCGCAGCACGGTCACACCGCTGAGCAGGTCGGGCCGGGGTTCGGGATGGATCGGCGCGGCCGGGTCGAGCCGCAGGTCCTCGATGACCGCGTCCGGGTGCTCCGGCTGCTCCACCGCGTACACGAGCGGTCCGCGGGCCACCGCGACGCAGCCTCGCGTCGCGTCCACCCGCTGGTCGGCGACGATCAGGCGCGGCGTCAGGTCCAGCTCCAGCACCACCTGGTCGCCCGGCCGGAACACGCGCGAGGTCCGCGCGTACTCACCCGCTGCGGCGCGCTCACCGTCCACAGTGGCTTCACTCCACTGTGGTACGCGTAAAGCAAGCTCGACGGGGTGCGCCGGGGCCTCCCGGACGGTCACGACGACGCGGCCGTCCCACGGGTACGCGGTCCGCACGTCGACCGCGAAGTCCCCGGTTCGCAGCGTGCCTTCGGCGTACTGGTGGATTTGTAGCCCGTCTACAGTTCCCGTCGCGACGTACGCGGGCAGGCTCGCGAGCGTACGCATGATGTTGGGCGGGCAGCACGCGCAGTTGAACCAGGGCCGCCGCCCGTTGGACGGGGAGCGCTGGACGTCCGGTCGTGCCCCGGTACGCCGGTGCAACGTGTTGACGTAGAAGTACTCCGCCTCGGTCAGCGACACTGCCGGCAGCACGGCGTTGTAGAGGATGCGTTCCAGCTGATCGGCGTACGTCGCCTCGCCGGTGGCCAGCAGCAGCCGCCAGGCCCACTGGAGCATGCCGATCGCCGCGCACGTCTCGGCGTACGCCCGGTCGGGCGGCAGCTCGTAGTCGTCGCCGAACGCCTCACCGTCCCATCGCGACCCGACACCGCCGGTGACATGCTGTTTCCGGGCGGCCGTCGCGTCGAACAACCGGCGTACGGCGTCGAACAGCTCGGCGTCGCCGGTCTCGATCGCGACGTCGGTCGCGCCGAGCGCGAAGTACACCGCCCGGACGGCGTGACCCTCCAGGTTGGCCGCCGCCCGGATCGGCACCCGGTCGGCGTAGTGCGCGGGGTCGGCGTAGTGCGACGGGTCGAAGCCGGGCTTGGTGGCCCGGCCGTGCCCGCGCGCGTCGACGAAGTACGCCGCCAGGTCGAGATATCGCCGTTCGCCGGTCTCCCGGTACAGCTCGACCAGGGCGGTCTCCACGCCGGGATGCCCCTCCAGTTCGCTGCGCTTGCCGGGGCCGAAGGTGTCGGCGAGGTGGTCGGCGAAGCGTACGGCGACGTCGAGCAGCGTGTCGTCACCCGTGGCGCGGGCCGCCGCGACGGCGGCCTGGAATAGGTGCCCCGCGTTGTACAGCTCGTGGCTCATCCAGAGTTGGGTGTAGCGCGGTTCGCCCCGCAGCCGCAGGACGGAGTTGAGGTAACCGTCGCCGTCTTGGGCCGCCGCCACCGTCGCGGTCAGCTCGCTCAGGTGGCCCCGCAGCGCCGGGTCGGGGCTGCGGGCGTACTCCCAGGCGGCGGCCTCCATCCACTTGAAGACGTCGGAGTCCCAGAAGACCGCGCCGCGCGCCGTACCGGTCTGTTCGCCGGCGGCGACCTGGAGGTTGCCGATGTTGCCCGCCTCGATCAGGCGCTGCCGGCCGACCGGGATCGCCGCCTGGTTGGCAGCGATCCGGTCGGCCCAGAACCCGCCGGTGATCCGGCTGTCCGGCAGGCCCAAGGGGTGTAACGCCACCCCCGACCTCGGAGCTGTGATCACTGAGCCGACCCCGAGGCCGGTTGCCGCCGGAACCGTACGCCGTCAGCGATCACCACGCCGTCGGCCGCGTCGGTCAGCTCCACATAGCCGTCAAGCCCGGCCCGGAACGGGAAGGTGCCCAGCGACACCCATTCACCCATGCGGACGTCGGCGACGCCGTGCAGCTTCTGGTTGACCGTGACGGTGGAGGTGCCCTCCGCGTGATGCACCGTGTAGGGCGCGTTACCGGCCCGGTTCGGGTCGGCGGCGTACGAGATGAGCACCTCGTAGCGGTCGTCCCCGGGGAGCGCTGGCAGCCAGCGGGCGCTGTTGGCCCCGGTGCCCTTGGCGTGGGTGAGGTAGTTGAAGCCGTAGTAGCCGAAGACGCCGCGGCTGCTCGGCCAGGTGCCGGTGACCGCGAAGCCGAGGCCGCCGTTGTCGACGGCGTAGTCCTCGCGGAGGTCGGCCGGGTGCGGCGCGGTGACGAGGCTGAGCTGGTCGAGCGAGACGGTCGTGCCGCCCCCACGGCCGGGACCGGCCAGGGTGAAGCGGATCGTGTGCCGCCCTGGCCGCAACCTGCCCGTACGCAGCAGCGCGGTGTCGTAGCCCTCGCCCCGGTAGGACGTGAGATCCAGTGTGGACGTACGCGGTGCCTCGCCGTCGACGGTGACGGTGATCAGCCCGCCGTCGGCGGATCGGAAGTAGCGCAGCCAGAGTTCATAGTCGCCGCCCGGCGCGGCGGTGAACGGGTACTCGACGTAGTCGCCGGTAGCGGCCGGAGTCCACACCGCGCGGGCGCCGTCCCGGGCGGTCGCTTCCGCCAGCACCGTGAGCGTGCCGCCGGAGACCGTCGCCTGCTGGGCCGTCTTCCCGAGATCCTGTGTACGCGTCTCGTCGACGCCGGGTCCGGTCGCGAGGCTGTCCCGGCCCTGGGTGAGCCATTCGAGGTTGAAGCGGGCCAGCGCCACCCGGCGCGGGCTGCCGTCGAGGTCGCCGTCGCAGCCGTAGAGCAGCACGATCGTGCCGTCGGACAGCCGTGCGAGGTCCGAGTAGAACGCCCGGATCGGGCTGAGCGAGCGGCTGTACCGGAACGACTGGCCCTCGTCGTAGCTGACCGCGACGGTCATGTTCCAGCGCATCGGCGAGTCCGGGAAGCTGAACAGCATCCGGTCGGGCTCGGCGGGGCCGTGCTGGCCGCGACGGGGTCCGCCGGTGTAGCGGATCAGGCTCGTGTCGCAGCCGTTGAACAGCCCGGCGTTGAAGTCCATCCGGGGCTTTGACCAGGTCACACCGCCATCCTCGCTGACGGCGACGGCCCGCGGCCAGTCGTTGCCGGACCCGGGCCGGGTGTTCATGACGACCGCGCCGTCGGACCGCTGCACCAGCCGGGCTTCGCCCGCTACCGGCAGCCCGGCCTCCATCGGGATCTCCCCGCCGGCCAGCCAGGTACGCCCATGGTCGTCGCTGTAGATCGTCGACGCGCCGTAGTTCCGGTCAGCTGTGGGTACGCCGGTGATGACCGTGCGATGCGAGCAGGACAGGATGAGCCGGCCGGAGTCGAGCTGGATGCCGTGCCCCGGACCCGGGCCGTGCATCGCCCAGTTGTAGGGGAAGTGGTCGAACAGCCCGGCCAGGCTCCGGCGCTCGCTCCAGGTCTGGCCCCCGTCGGTGCTGGACACCACATAGACCGTGCTGGAGTCGGCCGAGCAGCTCGTGTTCTCGGGCAGCTGCTCGCACAGGTTGTGGAAGAGGAAGACCTCGCCGGTGATCTTGTCCACGACGAACGTCGGGTTGGCCCAGATCTGACCGTCGACCGACTGCTCGACGACCTGGGTCGGGCTCCAGGTCTGACCGCCGTCGACGCTGCGCCGGACGAGGATGTCGTGCGGTCCGGCGTCACAGGTCTCGTGGCGGCCCTCGGTGCAGGCCAGGATCGTGTCGTCGGGCAGGACGGCCAAGGCGTGCACGTGGTAGCTGGACAACCCGTCGACGGTGTTGTCCCACAGCGTGGTCTCGGTGAAGAACGGCTCCTGCGGCTCGCCGAGCCGGGTGGTGCTCTCAGCGGTCAGATTCTCAGCGGTGGGGTTCTCAGCAGTGGCTGGGGAGGTGGGCAGGGCGAGCGCGGAGGCGCCGGCGACGGCGCCGAGGGTGAACGCTCGCCGGCTGATCCGGTGGGACATGCGGCTCTCCTTGACTGTCTGTCTTTCGGAGGGGGACGGTCTGTCTTTCGGAGCAGGACGGTTCTTCCGGGGCTGAGTAGTCTTCGAGGTGCTGGGCAGTCTCTGCGGTGCTGGGCAGTCTTCGAGGTGCTGGGCAGTCTTTGCGGTGGTGGGTGAGCCCGGGTCAGGCGCGGCGCAGCACGTCGCTCAGGTCGTCGAGCGCGGTACGCAGCGCGGCGAGTTCGTCGTCGGTGCACGGCAGGAACGGCTCGGCGGCCGTCGCCGGGCACAGCCCGAGCAGGTGCAACGCGGTCTTCATGATCACGACGCCGCTGGCGCCGGGGCGGATGGCGAAGAGGGCGGCCAGCCGGTTCACGTCCTGCTGGAGCGCGGTCGCGGTGGCGTCGTCGCCACTGCTGCCGGCGCGGAACAGGTCGACGCACAGGGCGGGGGCGAGCATGCCGACCCCGGGCACGGTGCCGGCCGCGCCGAGGCGCAGGGCGACGTCGAGTTGCCGTTCGATGCCCTGGGCGACGCCGAATCCGGGCCGCTTCCCGGCCAGCTCGCAGAACTGGCCGAATTGCGCGGTATCACCGGAGTTGTCCTTCAAGCCGACGATCCCCGGCTCGTCGAGCAGGCGGCGTACGAGGCTGACCGGGACGGGGTTGCCCGTGTAGGCGGGGCTGTTGTAGACGACGACCGGGCGGTCCAGCGCGGCCGCCGCCTGGAAGTGCGCCAGCAGCTCCCGTTCGGTGTGCTTGAAGTAGAACGGGGCCAGCACCACGACCGCGTCGAGGTCGACGCCGTCCAGCGCCTCGATGCGCTGCCGGGTCTCCCGGGTGCCGGGGCCGGTCGCGGCCACCATGACCGTCGCGGCCTCGCCGACGAGCGCCCGCCAGCGGGCGGTCACCTCGGTCGCGTACCGGCGGACGCCGTCGCCGGGCAGCAACGGGCCCTCGCCGTTCGTCCCGGCCAGCAGCAGCGACGTCACGCCGCCCTCGGCCAGGTACGCCAGCAGCGGCTCGACGGCTTCGGCATCCGGCCGCCCTTGGGTGTCCAGCGCGGTGACCAACGGAATGACCGTGCCGCTGACCAGCGGTTTTACCGAGCCGTCGGTGGTCGGGTGGCTGTTTTGCCTGGTAGACATGGGACCTCCTGAGCGAGTGCTTCCGGACGGTACCGGCGATCTTTGCCGGGCGCCAGACGCTAATGGGTATTAGTATTTCGCCTTCGCTCTTCGGGATCGCGTTCTGGATCACCCCTTGACATCCAGTCGTAGCCGGTGTGAAACTTTGCGACCACCGAACACCCCCAGTTAGTAGGGCGCATTAGCAGGGAGGCACACAGTGTCCCGAAGCCCCGTGCCACGCGGACCGGCGCGACGGCCTACCCAGGCCGACATCGCACGCCTGGCCGGCGTCAGCCAGGCGACGGTCTCGCTCGTGCTGAACGAGCGGGAGTCCGAGGTACGCATCAGCCCGGCGACCCGGGACCGGGTGCTGGCCGCCATGCGCGAGTGGGGTTACGTCGCGAACCCCTCGGCCCGCTCGCTGGCCGGCGGGCGCAACCGGATCCTCGGCGTGCACACGTTCGAGCCGGTGTTCCCGACCAACAGCGTGGACTTCTACTTCCCGTTCCTCGTCGGCATCGAGCAGGAGGCCGCCGACCTCGGTCACGACCTGCTGCTGTTCACCAGCGCGGGCGGCCAGCGGCAGATCTTCCGCGACGGGTCCAGCCGGCTGTCGCTGGCCGACGGCGCGTTGCTGCTCGGCCGCAACCCCAACGTCGAGGAGATCGAGCGGCTGCGCGACTCCGGCTACCCCTTCGTCTACATCGGACATCGTGAGGTGTCCGGCCCGCCGATCCCGTACGTCGCCGCCGACTACGCCACCGCCACCCAGCAGCTCACCGAGCGGCTGTTCGGGCTGGGCCACCGGCGCGTCGCGTACGCCCGGATCGGCGACGGCGACGCCCAGCCCAGCCGCGATCGGGAGAAGGGCTTCCGCCGGGCGGCGTCCCCGGACGGGCGACGGCGGCTGACCGGTCCGGTGTGGACGCTCGAATCCGGCGAGGACGTGCCCGGCCTGCTCGCCGAGATCCGCCACGGCGGCATCACCGCCATCGTGGCCGAGCAGCAGGTCCTGGCCGAGCGGATCCTCGCGTACGCCCAGGAACAGAACCTGTCGATCCCCGGTGACCTGAGCATGGTCGTCCTCGGCGACTCGGCCGGGGCGCCGCAGACCGGCACCGACTGGACCGGACTCATCGTGCCCCGGGAGCAGATGGGCCGGCAGGCCACCCGCCTGCTCGTCCAGCTGCTCGAAGACCCGGATCTGCTGGACGACCCCGGTTCGGCGGACGCGGCGGCGCCCGGTGACGGGGCGCCGCACGAGAGCGTCGAATGCCAGCTCGCCGACGGCTCGACGGTCGGGCCGGTGACGCAGTCATGATGCGGCTCATCGTCAAGCGCATGCTCATCGGCGTCTTCGTGATGTGGGGCGCGGCCTCGCTCATCTTCCTCATCGTCCGGGTCGCGCCCGGCGATCCGGCCAGCATCATGCTCGGCCCGGACGCCGGCAGCGACCAGGTCGCGGAGCTGACCGCCCGGCTCGGCCTCGACAAGCCCCTGTACGCCCAATACCTGAGCTACCTCGGCGACGTCGTCCGGCTGAACTTCGGCGACTCCTACCGCCTCGGCACCGCCGCGATGCCGACGGTGTTCGAACGGCTGCCCGCCACGGCCGAGCTGATGCTCGCCTCCACCGCGATCGCCGTCATCGTCGGGCTGACCCTCGGCCTGCTCGCCGGAGCGCGGCCCGGCTCGATGGCCGACCGGATCGTCTCGGCGGTGTCGATCGCGCTGCAGTCGTTCCCCACGTTCTGGGTCGGCATCATGCTCATCCTGATCTTCGCCCAGGCGCTGCGGCTGCTGCCCAGCGCCGGGGCGGGCAGTCCGCTCCATCTGATCCTCCCGGCGGTCACGCTGGCGCTGCCGTTCACCGCGGTGGTCGCCCGGCTGACCCGGACCAACGTCGCCGAGACGATGCGGGAGGCGTACATCCAGACGGCGCGGTCCAAGGGGCTGTCCGAACGGCAGGTGCTGCTCGGCCACGCCCTGCGTAACTCGCTCATCCCCGTCGTCACCGTGGTCGGCCTGCACATGGGCGGCCTCATGGGCGGCGCGGTCGTGGTCGAGAACGTCTTCGCCTGGCCCGGCGCGGGGTCGCTGGTCGTCGACGCGGTGTCCAACCGCGACTACGGCCTGGTCCAGGCGGCCACCTTCCTCATCGCCGGGATCGTCATGCTCTTCAACCTGATCACCGACCTGGTCTACTCCCAGCTCGACCCGCGCATCCGCCTGGACGGTGGGGCATGACCGCGGTGCTCGAGAAGACTCCGGAGACCTCGGCCGCCGTACGCCGGCGACGTCCCCGGCGCCGCTGGACGCGGTGGGTCCCGTACACGATCCTGGCGATCTACGCCCTGGTCGGCGGGGTCGGCCCGCTGCTGATCGACTACAACCCGGTGTACGTGTCGCTGCCCGATCGGCTGCTCAAGCCGGGGTCGCACGTGTCGACCGGCGGGATCGCCTGGCTGGGCACCGACGGCACCGGCCGGGACGTCCTGGCGCAGGTCGTCTACGGCGCGCGTACCTCGGTGCTCATCGGGATCGCGACCGTCGTCGTCTCCTGCGTCGTCGGCGTCGCGATCGGCACCGTCGCCGGATACTTCCGGGGCTGGCTGGACACGATCCTCGCCCGGGGCATCGACATCCTGCTGGCGTTCCCGGCGATCCTGCTCACCATCGTCATCGCGGGCGCCTTCGAGCGCAGCGTGCTCGTCGTGGTGGTCGCGTTGTCGGCGACCGCGTGGATCTCGTTCGCCCGGGTCACCCGGGGAGTCGCGCTGACCATCCGCGAACGGGCCTGGGTCGACGCCGCCCGCGTGCTCGGCGTACGCCCCCTGGCGATCCTGTGGCGGCACATCGTGCCGTTCACCGCCGGACCCGTCGTCGCCCTCGCGACCCTCGAATTCGCCCTCGTCGTCCTGGCCGAGGCCGGGCTGAGCTTCCTCGGCATCGGCCTGCCCAACTCGGCCGTGTCGTGGGGCCAGATCATCGCCAACGGCAAGCAGTACCTGGCGACCGCCTGGTGGATCTCCGCGATCCCCGGCATCGCGCTGTCCCTGCTGATCATCACCATCGGGATCCTCGGGGACCAGCTCACCGCCCGCTACGGACGCGGGCACGTCCGATGAACCGCCCATCTCTGCAAGTCCCTTCCCTCATGACCACTCCCACTTGGAAGGCATCGATGACCAGATATCGTGCCCCGCGCGCCACCCGGCGTACGGCGTTGGCCGTGCTCGGCGCCGCGCTGTCCGCCTCGCTGGCCCTGACCGCTTGCAGCACCACCAGCGGCGGCTCCTCCGGCGGCGGCAAGGAGATCACCGTCGCCGGCACCTACTCGATCGAGAGCCTCGACCCGGCCAGCCCGTCGGGCGGCGGGGCCACCGGCACTCAGCTCACCTCGAAGGCGCTGTTCAGCCGCCTGATCAAGCCCAAGGCCGACGGCAGCCTCGAAGGCGACCTCGCCACCGAGTGGACGCCGGACGGCACCGCGACGCAGTGGACCTTCAAGCTGCGCTCGGGCGTCAAGTTCAGCGACGGCTCGGACGTCACCGCGGACGACGTGGTCGCGTCGTTCCAGCGGTTCATCGACCTCAAGAGCACCAACGCCGCGAACTTCACCGGCTACACGATGACGGCGTCCTCGCCGGCGGAGGTGGTGCTGAAGGCGACCAAGCCCGACGCCGCCATCCCGTACAAGCTGGCCGTCTTCTTCGTGATGCCCAAGAGCGTGCAGGGCGAGGACAAGGAGTTCTTCCAGCACCCGGTCGGCTCCGGCCCGTTCAAGCTGGAGAAGTTCGACTCGGCGGGCACCGTCGTGTTCGCCCCGAACAGCGGCTACTACGCCGGCGCGCCCAAGGTCACGAAGGTGACCATCAAGAAGATGCCGGAGCTGGCGGCCCGGCTGACCGCGCTGAAGACCGGCGAGGCCGACCTGATCTGGGGCATCCCGGACGACCAGCTGCCGCAGCTGCAGAGCGACTCGAACCTGACGGTTCAGACGGTGCCCAGCACCGCGGTCTTCACGATGTGGTTCAACTCGTCGATCCCGTCGCTCAAGGACGCCGCCGTACGCCGGGCGCTCTGGCAGGCCGTCGACTTCGCGACCATCATCAAGCAGCTGTACCCGCAGACGGGAACGCTGTCGGACGCGCCGGTGTCACCGGTGACCCTCGGCTACTCGCAGCAGGAGGCCCAGAAGTACGACCCGGCGGCGGCCAAGGCGGCCCTGCAGGCGGCCGGCTTCGACTTCTCCAAGAAGCTGCGGCTCCAGTTCGCCAACGCCGAGTTCCGCCAGTTCAACCAGGCGGTCGTCTCCGATCTGGCGAAGATCGGCGTCCAGGTGGACCTGCTGGAGAAGGAGCAGGCCGTGTTCACCAAGGACCTGCTGGCCCTGAACTGGGACATCAACTTCCAGCAGCTGTCCAACCCGACCTTCGACGGGGCGAACACGCTCGGCCGGCTCTACACCTGCGCCGCCAAGCGCAACGGCTACTGCAACCCGGACCTGGACAAGCTGCTCGCCGCGGCCGGCGCCAGCCCGGACAAGAACGAGCGCGTACGCCTCTACGGCGAGGCCAGCAAGATCATCTGGTCGGACGCGGTCGGCATGTTCCCGATGGCCGTGAAGTTCGCGTACGCCTGGAACAAGAACCTGACCGGCGTCGCGCCGGACCCGAACGGGCTGCCGGACTTCTCGACGATCGGCGTCAGCGGATCATGACCAATCTGCTGGAGGTGTCCGGGCTGGTCGTCGACCTGCCCGGCCCCGCCGGCGGCACGGATTTCGTGCGCGTCGTCGACGGGGTGTCGTTCGACGTCCCGCCGGCGACGACCGTGGGACTGATCGGCGAGTCGGGCAGCGGCAAGACGATGACGGCCAACGCCCTCATCGGCCTGCTGCCCGACGGCGCCGAGACCGGCGGCGAGCTGCGCTGGCGCGGGGAGGACCTGCTCAAGGCCACCCCGGCTCGGCGGCGCGCCCTGCGCGGCCACGAGATCGCGATGATCTTCCAGGATCCGCTCGCCGCCCTCAATCCGACTCAGACGATCGCCCGGCAGGTCGGCGAGATCCTGCGCCGGTCCGGCCGCCCGCGCGACGAGGTACGCCGCCGCGTGGTCGAACTGCTCGACCGGGCGGGCGTGCCCGACCCGGCGACTCGGGCGGACAGCTACCCGCACGAGTTCTCGGGTGGTCTGCGGCAGCGCGCCGTCATCGCGATGGCGCTCGCGGGCAGTCCCGCGCTGCTGCTGGCCGACGAGCCGACGACCGCGCTGGATGTGACGGTGCAGTCGCGCATCCTGCGGCTGCTGCGGTCCCTTCAGGACGACGACGGGCTCGCCATGGTCCTGGTCAGCCATGACCTCCGGGTCGTGGCGCATGTCGCGCAGGAGACCGTCGTCATGTACGCCGGGCGGGTGGCCGAACGCGGGCCGACCGCCGCCGTGCTGCACCGACCGGCTCACCCGTACACCCGGGCGCTGGTGCAGAGCGTGCCCGCGGTGCGGACGCGGACGGCGCTCGCGTCGCCGTTGCCGGGTACGCCCGCGACGCCGGCGAACCGGCCGTCCGGGTGCGCCTTCCATCCGCGCTGCCCGCTGGCCCGCGACCGCTGCAAGGTGGAGCAGCCGCTCATCCGTGAGGTCGCCGCCGGTCAATGGACGGCGTGCCACTACGCGGAGGAACTCCAGGGGGTGCGACATGACGCTGCTTGACGTACGCGATCTCCGGATCACGTTCGGCCGCCGCACCAAGGTCGTCGCGGTCGACGGGGTGAGCCTCTCGGTCGCGCCGGACGAGACGGTCGGCCTCGTGGGCGAGTCCGGCTCTGGCAAGACCACCGTGGCCCGTGCGGTCGTCGGCCTGGTCCGGCCGGACTCGGGCGCGATCGTCCTGGATGGACAGCCGCTGGGCCGGATCGGGCGGCGTTCCGCGGCCGCGCATCGTGCCGTGCAGATGGTCTTCCAGGATCCGCGGTCGTCGCTCAATCCGCGCATGACGGTCGCCGCGGTGATCGAGGAGGTGTGGCGTACGCATCCGGTCACCGCGCCGGAGGGCGATCGCACGGCCGCGCTGCACGGCCTGCTCGACGACGTCGGGCTGGACGCGAGCGTCGCCCGGCAGCGGCCGAGCGAGCTGTCCGGCGGCCAGTGCCAGCGGGTCAGCATCGCCCGCGCGCTGGCCGCCAAGCCCCGGCTGCTGGTCTGCGACGAAGCGGTGTCCGCACTGGACGTCTCGGTGCAGGCGCAGGTGCTGCGACTGCTCGTGGACCTGCGGGAGAAGCACCACCTGTCCATGTTGTTCATCTCGCACGACCTCGGCGTCGTGCACCAGATCGCCGATCGGATCGCCGTCATGCGGCGCGGCGAACTCGTCGAGGAGGGCCCGGCCGCCGACGTCCTGGGCGCCCCGCAGCACGAGTACACCCAGAGCCTGCTCGACGCGGCGCTCGAACTGAACGAATGAACCAACTCGCACAACCGAAGGCAAGACCTGGGGAGGAAACACCAATGACGGACGGCTCATCCCGCGTACCAGCAAATGCTGACGTGCTGGTGGTCGGCGGGGGCCTCGGGGGAGTCGCCGCCGCGCTGGCCGCGTTGCGCCGGGGCCGCACGGTCCTGCTGACCGAGCCCACCGACTGGCTGGGCGGCCAGCTGACCAGCCAGGGCGTCCCGCCGGACGAGCACCCGTGGATCGAGCAGTTCGGCGCGACCCGTTCGTACCGCGCGCTCCGCGAGGCGATCCGCGATCACTACCGCCGGTGGTACCCGCTCACGCCGGCCGCGCGCGCCACGACCGACCTCAACCCCGGTCTGGGCCGGGTCAGCCGGCTCTGCCACGAGCCGCGCGTGGCGGCCACCGTGCTCGCGGCGATGGTCGGGCCGCATCTGGCCGCGGGGCGGTTGACCATCTGGTACGCACACCGGCCGGTCGCCGTCCAGAGCGACGGGGACCGGGTCACGTCGGTGCTGTTCGAGGGACCGGACGGCACCCGGGTCGAGGCGAGCGCGCCGTACGTGCTCGATGCCACCGAGCTGGGCGATCTGCTGCCGATGGCCGGTGTCGAGCACGTGACCGGCTTCGAGTCCCGGGACGAGACGGGGGAGCCGAGCGCGCCGGCCGTCGCGCAGCCGGACAACATGCAGGCGTTCTCCTGGGTGTTCGCGGTCGACCATCGCGACGGCGAGGACCACACGATCGACCGCCCGGACCAATACGGCTTCTGGCGCGACTACCAGCCGCCGTTCTGGCCGGACCGCCTGCTGAGCCTGGTCGCCCCCGATCCGCGTACGCTGGAGCCGGTCGCCCGCACGTTCGTCCCGAACGCCGCCTCCGGCCCGGTCGTGGCCGATCAGAGCCGGGATCCCGGCGACAAGGACTTGTGGATCTTCCGGCGCATCCTGGCCCGGGAGCAGTTCCAGCCCGGGTTCCTGACCAGTGACGTCACCATCGTCAATTGGCCGATGATCGACTACCTGCCGGGACCGCTGATCGGAGTGTCCGACGAGGAACGCGACAAGCACCTCGACGGCTCCCGGCAGCTGGCCCTGAGCATGTTCTACTGGCTGCAGACCGAGGCTCCGCGCCCGGACGGCGGCACGGGCTGGCGCGGACTGCGCCTGCGGCCCGACGTGATGGGCACCGCCGACGGGCTGGCCAAGACGCCCTACATCCGGGAGTCGCGGCGCATCCGGGCCCGCCGGACCGTGGTCGAGCAGGACCTGTCGCTGGCCGTACGCGGAGAGCACGGCGCTGTGTCCTATCCGGACAGTGTCGGCGTCGGCATGTACCGCATCGACCTGCACCCGTCGACCGGCGGCGACAACTACATCGACGTCGGCAGCAGCCCGTTCCAGATCCCGCTCGGCGCCCTGCTGCCGGTACGCGTCCGCAACCTGCTCGCAGCGGGCAAGAACATGGGCACCACGCACATCACCAACGGCTGCTACCGCCTGCACCCGGTCGAGTGGAACGCCGGTGAGGCAGCCGGGGCGCTGGCCGCGCACTGCCTGGCGAACGGGCTGGAGCCGGCCCAGGTGCACGAGAGCCCGGAGCTGCTCGAACGCTTCCAGAACGAACTGGTCGCGGACGGCTTCGAGCTGGCCTGGCCGCAGATCCGCGGCTACTAGTCGTTCAGCTACGTAATTCAGTTACGCCCATGCGCCGCAGGGACTACCCTGCGGCGCATGACCATGGCCGTGTTCGGCCAGGGCACCCGGTAGACCGCGCGTACACCGGGGCGCCGCTTTCCGGCGCACACATGCCCTGACGCAGGTAAGTCCACAGACGACGCGCCTGCCTTCGCCGTACCCTCCATCCGGAGACCGCCATGGCCGCCGTGCCCGTCAGCGCACGCGATCCGCGCATCAGCGCGTTCCTGTCCACCCGGACCCCGTCCGGATCCGTCCTGGCCGAAGGACTCTGGGCACACCAGTGCCTGCTCCAGGCCGACGCCGACCTCGACGTCCTCGTGATCTGCCCCGACCTGATGGAACCGTCCGCCGGTCGGCTCGCCCACGACCTGACCGCGCGGGCGCGTACCGCCGTCGAGGTGTCCGCCAAGACCTTCGCCCGCATCAGCCGCCGCACGAAGCCGTCCGGCCTGGCCTCCCTGGTACGCCTGCCGCGCTGGCCGGTCAGCCCGGGCAGGATCGGCGACCGGCCGATCGACGCCGCCACCCGAGTGCTCGTCGCCGACGGGATCGAGTACGCCACCAACCTCGGCGCGCTGATCCGCATCGTCGACGCCAGCGGCACCGGGGCGCTGCTGCTCACGAATCGTCAAGCGCGTCTGGAACATCCCGACGTGTTCACCGCCAGCCGGGGCACGGTGCTGACCACGCCGGTCGTCGACTTCGGCGAACCGTCGTCGGCGGCGGACTGGCTGCTGCGGGCGGGGTTCACGATCCGGCTCGCGTTGCCGGGCGCGCCCGGCAGCTTCCGTACGCCCACCGGCGACCCGTCCGGCCCGATCGCGATCGTCGTCGGCTCCGAGGGCCGGGGCGTGTCCCCGCAATGGCGATCGGTGCCGCACGAGCCGATCTCGATCCCGATGCGCGGCCGGGCCGACTCGCTCAACGTGGCCGTCGCCGCCGGAGTGCTCCTGTTCGGCTGATCATTGTGGAGGTCCGCCGCCTCAATGCTTCGCGCAGATGAGGCAGTCGTCGCTAGTGCGCGTCACGCTTCCGCCTTTCGCCGCGGATCCGGGCGGCGGTGACTCCGGCGGAGCGCAGCTCGCCGACCAGGATGCGCAGAAGCGTCCCGGCCATGAGCGGGTACGCCTCGCCTTTGCAGTCCAGCCAGATCGACCAGCCGCCGTCCGGCTGTGGTTCGGGGTCCGAGACGTAGTTGGGGGAGTAGTCGGCGTCGAGCACCTCGTCGATGTCGGCGTACTCGGTGCCGTCGTCGCCGACGAGGAACATCCGGTGCTGGGCGTTGGCCAGTGCGGCGGTGACGGCCTCGTCCGGCTCGCCGGCGACGTGGACCCGGAAGGCCTGCGTGGGAAAGTATTCGTCACCGTTCACGGCGACGAGCGGGAAGCTGCCGGGATCGACCACGACATCCTCGACCCTGCCCCACTCGGCCTCGATCGCGGCGCGCTGGCGTTCGATGGCGACCCGGGCCGAATGCCTCGTGGCGAGCTGCGCGAGCCGCCACTGCATCGGCACGTCTCCCAACTGTGCGGCGCGACGCAGCCACGCTTCGGCCGCGTTCGCGTCACGCATGCCTTCGCGCGTCAAAGCGCACTCGGCGATCCGGTACGCCGCCTCGGCGTCGCCTCGATTGGCCGCCTCGGCCCAGCGCGGAATCAGCTCGGTGATCGGTTCGCTGATCGGCTCGTCGCCCATCGGTCCATCATGGCGCTCGCCGACCGGTGAGGATGACCCCCTCGTCGGCGCTCGGGCTGGATTTCGTGTCGGCCGATACGGGTCAGCGACGGCGGCGAAGCGCCGGCGTCAGTCGGAGGTGGCTTCCGGCGCGGGCGGTGTCCGCTGGGCCGTGCGTAGCACTCCGATGACGGCGCCGATGAGCCACAGTGAGAAGGCCGCTGACCCCATGCCCGCGGTCCAGAAGCCGGACAGGCACAGGACGGCGACGGCGTAGGACAGCCAGACGGCCCACGTCGGCAGGGCGTGCGCCTGCTGGGCGATCCGTGTCGTGACGGCGACCAGCACCGCGCCGCCGATCAGCCCGGTGAGCCCGATGACGGCTCCGGCCGTACCGAGCACGCGGACGGTATTCGGGTCGGGGGTGAACTCATCGGTCAACGCTGTGACCGCGCTCGACACGTCGAGCCCGACCGCAGTGATCATCACTCCGCCGAACAGCGCCGCCGCCGGCACGGCCGCGTGTGCGAGCGGGTCGCCACCGGACAGCCGGTCCAGCACCCGGCGCAGCCCGGTGGCGAACCAGAGCAGCAGCGCGACCCCGACGGCGATCACCGGCAACCCGATGCCGGCGGCGGTCTGCCGCGCGCCGTCGTCGATCCTCGCGAGGATCTCGGCGTCGGACACGCCCGGATCGTCGACGCCGGCCAACGCGGTCAGCGTCACCCCGAGCGCGAGCAGCACGACCGAAGCGGCACCCGCCCATCCCGCGCGCCGAAGTGCTCGTGACTCGTCCATGCCGCCTCCTGCGGTCGGGACCACTGGTGGATGAGGGGTGGTGAGAGCAGCCCGAGTGTCCACCCGCGCCGGGCCACCGGCAAGGAGCCGCGCGGTCGCGGGTGGCTGCCGTCCGGTAAGAAGGGCGGATGCAGTACGTCCTGTTCCCCGGCCGCCACCACCTGCTGACTCGCTTCCAAGCGGACTATCTACGCAACCTGCCGAAAAGCGACGGCGCGACGGTCGTCTGGGCGGTGACGTCGGCGAACCATGCGAACACCCGGCGTAACCCGGTGGCGTACCACCGGCGGGAGGCGGCCATCGAGCGGTTCAGCGTGATGACCGGGCTGCGGTCGCTGGTCGTGCCCGTGTTCGACACCGCGCCGACGGATCGGTTCGCCGAGGTGACGATCAAGAACATCGCGACGGAGACCGGGATCGGACTGACTCCGGCGAACACCGTGGTTGCCTGTTCCACGCCGGAGGTGGCGGCGCTCTACGCGCGGCTCGGGTTCGAGATCGCCACCGTCGAGCAGGAGACGGGCGCCGAGCGTCCGTGGGATGTGCTGATCCGGCTGGCGAACGGGGACGAGGCTTGGCGCGAGCTGGCCCACCCGGCCACGGTGGACGTCTTCGACCGGTACCAGTTGGCCGACGCTGTGCGTACCGTCGTGAACGATCCGGTCGTGGGCGACGAGGGTGGCCTGACCGCGACGCGGGACTACCGCAGTTACGCCGAGTCGTTCGCCGACAGCGCGGCGCGCAAGTGGTCCGCGGTGCGCGAGTACGTCCGCCCTGGTCGCATCGTGGACATCGGCTGTGGCGCGGGCGCGGTCCTGGAACTGGCCGACCGCGAGCCCGCCCTGCGGGAGAGCGATCTGGTCGGCGTCGAGGTCGCCCGGCATCTGTTCGACGAGTGCGTCCACAAGAAGGCCCAGGGCGTGTTCGCCAACCCGAACGTGTTCTTCTATCGCCGCAACGTCCTCGGCGGAGCGGTCTTCCCGGCGCGCTCGGTCGACACCACGCTGACCTTCGCGCTGACCCACGAGATCTGGTCGTACGGCGAGCAGGCCGCGTCGCTGCGCGCGTTCGTGCAGGCGATCTACGACCACACCGCGCCCGGCGGCGTGTGGATCAACAGCGACGTCTGCGGTCCCGACGATCGCGGCCGGCCGGTGGTGCTGCGGCTCGACCGCACCGACGGCGAGAACCCCGTCGAACCGCGGCGCGACCTGGCCGAACGTCCGCCGGCCGAGGTGGCGGCGTACGTGGCGGGGCTGTCGACCCGGGCCCGCTTCGACCAGTTCGCCGTCGACTACCGCTTCCCGGTGGAGTACAAAGTCGACGGAGACGCCCTCCGGCTGTCGTTCGGCGACGCGATGGACTACCTGACCCGCAAGGACTACACCACCAACTGGCTATCGGAGACGCAGGAGCAGTTCTGCGGACTCGAGTACGCCGACTGGAAGAGCCTGCTCGCCGACGTCGGGTTCGAGGTCGACTCGGCGTCGCGTACGCTGCGCAACGACTGGGTCGTCGACAACCGGATCGCGCCGGTGGCCTCGCTCGCCGACCTCGATGGCAGGCAGCTGGACTGGCCCGTGACGCATGTGCTGCTGGTGGCCCGGCGTCCACTGAACACCTGACTCGCGGTACGCCGAAACGTCGGCCGCACCTGGCCGGCGAGTCGCGATGGGTGATCGGGCATGATCTGACGATGGCCGTACTCGATCAGGTCCGCCCGCTGCTTGCCGACCCGCTGTTCTGGGCGCGCTACTTCTACGCCCACGCGGACGGACCCGGCGCCGATCGGCTCGGCGACCTCGCCGACGAGGTGGCGGACGCGTACGAGTCCGAGGACGACGACGACCTCGACGACGACGATCTCGACGACGATGACCTTGAGGAAGACGACCTCGACGACGACCTCGAGGATGAAGACGACGACGAGGACGAGGTCGGCGAGTTCCAGTACCAGCTGCGGTTCGAGGTCGGCGACGGGTACGGACTGCTCCTCGACTTCGACGTCTCGCTGGACTCCTACAACCTGGCCGCGTACGGCCCAGGGCGGCCGGAGGCCGAACTCGGCTGGGACGATCTGGCCCACTGGCACCCGTACGCCCTGCGCTGGTCCGAGCTGGAGCTGATCTGCCGGGCGCTGGCGGCGAAGGACGGCGAGCTGCCGCAGCCGGGTCCGGCGTTGGCGCTGCTGTGCCGGTTCGTGGCGGTATTCGAGGACGACGACGTCGACTCGGCGGTGGCCGCGGTCGAGACGGCGTACGCGTCGCTGCGCCCGGCCGGGTGGACGGGCTACTGGCCGCGGGGCGCGGACTGGCTGGAGCGATCTGACTTCCGCGGCCAGCGCGTGACGTGGCACAGCGACGAGTCCGGCAACCGGTGGGGTGAGCAGGCGGAGGGCGCCGGTCGTGACTTCTACTCGATCCGCGGCGCTCGCCCCGAGCCCGGAGCGGACGGGTTCCCGCACGAGCTGCTGCGCACGATCCTGACGAAGGCGGCCGCTGCGGTCTAGTCGCGCCCGAGCCTGGTCGGTCGGCGGCTAGGCGACGATCGCGGCTGAGCCGCCGATGAGCCGCCGAGGAACTCGGGATCGGTCAAGCGCGGCGACCGGATCGCGGCCGGACGGGATCGTGCGGCCGGTTGTCGCGCAACGTCTCCCCGAAGGCCGGCATGATCCGCCGTACGCACGGCAGGTTCCGCTTGCGCAGCAGCGTCCGATACAGGTGACGCAGGTCGGATCGGGCGGTCGCCGAGTCGATCGCGGCGGTCGTCGTGATCGCCGGTTCGGCGACCTCGCAGGCCTGGTCCAGGTGGTCGGCTCCGGCGAAACTCAGCGCCAGCCGGGCTCCGTAGCGGGCCCGCAGCCGCTGCGACTCCGGGGCCAGCCGGGCGTACTCGCCGGTCAGGATCGTCGCCGCTTCCAGGGAGCGGCCCAGTTCGTGGAACGACCAGGCGCGGACGAACGACAGCGACCCCGGCGTAGTGCTGCCCAGCGGGGGACCGTCGCCGGTCGGGGTGCCCGCCAGCCGGGAGGCCCGATCGAGGGCCGTCAGGGTCGCGTACTCGTCGCCTTGCAGCGCGTATCCCTGCGCCTCGCGTTGCGCGCCCAGTTCCCGGACGCGGCTGCTCCGGGCGGCCTGCGCACGCCGGGCGAGCTGGATCGCGTCGGTGAAGTTGTCCCGATACAACGCGATCTCGGCCTTGCGGACCAGGGCGTAGTCGGCCATGTCCTGGTCGCCGCCGAACTCGGCCAGCAGCCCGGCCTGATCCGTCCACCAGGTCGCGGCCCGTTCGTCGCCCGCCTCCTGCGCCATCCAGCCGGCGTACTCGACGAACCGGGCCGCCAGCCGGAACGCCTCGTCGCGGGCCCGGCCGGACGCGGCCATCGCCATGGTCCGCAGCGAGTTGGCCGAGGGGATCACGATCTGGAGCATGGCCGACGGCGGCAGCACCTGACCCATGCGCCGGACGTCGGCCAGCAGGTGGGTCAGCACCGGGAGGCTGGCCGGCAGCGACGCGTTCCGGGGGGCCGCGATCGACCAGGTGGCCGCGTCGGCGTCGGGATCGGCGGGATCGTGCGAGCGGAAGACGAGCTGACCGTCCGGCGGCAGACGCAGGGACCACTCGTCGGTGAGCGACGGTCCGTGCGCTGCGCCGGGAGGGGCGTCGCGGGCCACTGTGGGCACCAGTTCGCTGAGTACGCCGTGCAGCCCGAGCGCGGCTTCGAGCCGGCGTGCGAGATCCACACTGGGCTGCTTCGCGCCCGCCTCGATGTTGCTCAGGTGGCCCTTGCTGTAGTTCGCCAGCTTCGCCAGGCGGCCCAGGCTGAGCCCGGCCCGCGTACGCAGCAGCCGCAGCCGCGGGCCGAATGTCGGGGGAAGTGGATCGTTGTCGTCCATGATGGCTGATCTCCGCTCGGACGTAGCCGGCTGACCTGCCGAAAGCCTAATACCCGTCGTCAGTGGACAGATCCGCCGATCGGCTCGCGACCATGACACTCCCGGCATCGGCGGCGGACCGCGCCCGCGTGCCGGCGGCCGGTCGGGCGGCCGGCGTGAGCACGAAAGCTCGTGTCGATGGACCAACGCACGTCCACGAAAGGGAGACGCCCGAACGGGAGACGCCCTCGCGACTACGCCCGCCCGTCGTGGCCGTTCCGGCCAGGTGACTCGTCGTCGTGGTGAGCGCGGCCGTCGCCGGACGGTGACCGGGGGCACGCTGAGCCGCCCCGCGCCCGCCGATCGGCTGCCGTGGCGAACCCACTCCGGCGGTTGTCCGTTGTCCACGCCGATCGGTGAAGACAACACCATTGCCGCCGCCCGAAATCCGCTGCGACGCTTCCCCCGATCTCGGTGAAGGCCGCCGCCTGGTCCCTCGTGACCAGGTCCGCGGCGATCGGGATCTGCGGCCAGCCGGCCTACGGCGGAAACGGGTGGGCAATGACGGACATCTTCATCAACTACCGATCGGACGACGATCCGTTCGCGGCAGCGCTCATCGACGAGCGCATGACCCAGGCGTTCGGGCCGGAGCGGGTGTTCCGGGACGCCCGCGCGCTGCATCCCGGAGTGGACTTCGAACCCGAACTGTGGGCCCGGCTCCGGTCGAGCCGGGTCTGCCTCGTCCTCATCGGCGCCCGCTGGCTCGGGCTCACCGACGAGCGCGGGAACCGGCGGATCGATCGCGCGGACGACTTCGTCGCCCAGGAGATCGCCGAGGCGCTGCGGTGCGGCCTGGCCGTCCTGCCGGTGCTGCTCAACGAGGCGGACCTGCCGACGCCCGGCCAACTGCCGGAGTCCGTACGCGAACTCGCCGGGCGGCAGTTCGCCCGGCTGCGGCAGCGGCACGCCGAAAGCGATCTGCGGGACCTCGTCGACGCCGTCGCGCACTGGGTGACGCCGTCGCCGGTGGTGCCCCAGCAGCCGACGGGGAAGTCCTTCACCGCGTCGTCCAACAGCGGCAACGCGTACAGCGCGGAGACCATGACCTTCAACGAGCAGGGACCACATCGATGACGACGACCGACTCGGGCGCTGAGCGCACCGTCTACCAATTCCTCGCCACCAGCCAGAGCGGCAACGCGTACACCGCGGAGCAGATGACCTTCCTGATGGCGGCGGCGGACCACTTCGCCGGCGGCGTCCAGGCGCTGGAGCGGAAGCTGTATCCGCAGGCCGTGGCCCGGTTCACCGACTTCCTCACGACCGTCACACAGAGCCAGGGCCCGGCCCTCGACGCCACGACCGCCCGCGAGCTGGGCCATCGGCAGACGCAGGCGCACTTCCTCGCCGCGGTGTCCCTCCTCGGCGGCGCGGCGGTGGGTAACAAGTCACCGCAGGTGATCGCACAGGTGGAGAACCATCTGGAGCAGGCCCGGTCGAGCATGGCCGAGGCGGACACGTTCCACCAGGCGAGCGTGTTGTGGGCGATCGTCAAGGAGGACAGCGCCAGCGACGGCATGTTCATCCGCCCGCCCGCGCCGGAGGAGCTGCGGCCGTCGCTGGAACACGTCTCCAGCGACCAGGCCGCTTTCCTGCTCACCCACCTCACCGGCGCGCGGGGGCAGACCTTCGCCGATCTGCGCAAGCGGTCCGGCTACACGCCGCCGCCCGCGGTGGCCGCGCCCCGGCCCAGCCCGACCGCACAGGGGCGGCCCAAGGCCGTCACGAACTACTTCACGAAGCCGGTCGGCGCCCGGGAGATCGTGTGGGCCGTCGTCGGCGGATTCGGCGTCCTCCTGCTGCTGTTCGGCCTCGCCGCGGGCGACGCCGGAACGCTCGGCTGCATGACCGTCCTCTGTGGCATTCTCGTGATCACCGCGCTGGTCAAGACCATCCGGTACTTCCTGGCCTATCCGAAGCCCAGCGATCGCCAGATGGACGACTGGCTCACGAGCGACGTGCAGAACACCGTGATGCCCCGGGCGCTCGCGCAGCTGCGCATCGACGGCCGGCCGGCACACGAGGGCGGTGACCTGATCGTGCCGGCGCAGATCGTCGTCGGGGTCGCGTCGCCGCTGCGGGTCTTCGACGTCACCCGGACGCTCCTGCACTACGCGATCTTCCTGGGCTCGGACCGGCGCGTCCGGGCGTCCTACTACGACGTGCTCATCCTGTTCATGACCGACAAGATCGTCAGCGCGTACCAGGCGCTGCTCGACACCCGGACGGGACATCTGCTCCTCGACGCCACGCAGGAGCACCGCTACAGCGACATCGCCGGCGTCCACAGCCGCACGGTTCCGCTGAACATCGCGCCGAACCTGCGGCAGCAGATCCCGGCGGAGACCCTCGTGCGGCTGTCCGCCCAGCACGAGTTCTCGCTCGGGATCGTCAACGGCAACAGCCTGACGGTCACCGTGGACCTGCCCTCGCAGCAGGGCGGCGGCGTCGCCTGGAGTAACGAGCAGGCCTTGTCGATGATCCAGCGGATGATCCGGGGCAAGAAGGAAGCCTGACCGGGGAAGCCAGAAACCCGGTTGCGGCCGTGGCGGGCGTGACGATAACGTCCCGGGTCATGTTCGCCACGGCTCGATTCGGCGCGCTCGCAGGCCTTCGCCTGCCGGGCGCCGTCGCCGTGCGCGCGAAGTCGGCCCGACTGGATAGCTGACTCTCCTCCACCCAAAACCGCCCAGCGCTTCGGCGCCGGTGCCGGCCTGGGCCCCAGGACACGGAGGAGAGTGCCGCACGCCGTCCTGAGCAATCCTCTTCTGCTGACTTCGAAGGAATCGTCATGTCCAAGACCACGTTCGTCCGCGCCAAGCCGCATCTCAACATCGGGACGATGGGGCACGTCGACCACGGCAAGACGACGCTGACCGCCGCCATCACCAAGGTTCTCGCCGAACGGGACCCGTCGGCGAACCGCTTCGTCGCGTTCGACGGCATCGACCGTGCGCCGGAGGAGATCGCCCGCGGGATCACGATCACCATCGCGCACGTCGAGTACGAGACGGCCACGCGTCACTACGCCCACGTCGACATGCCCGGCCACGCCGACTACGTGAAGAACATGATCACCGGTGCGGCTCAGGTGGACGGCGCGATCCTCGTCGTGTCCGCCCTCGACGGCGCGATGCCGCAGACCCGCGAGCACGTGCTGCTCGCGCGGCGGGTCGGCGTGCCGCATCTGGTGGTCGCGATGAACAAGGCGGACGCGGTGAGCGACCCCGAACTGCTCGACCTCGTCGAGCTCGAGGTCCGCGAGCTGCTGACGGCCAACGGGTTCCCCGGCCAGGAGATCCCAGTGGTACGCGTTTCGGCGCTCAAGGCGCTGGAAGGCGACCCGCGCTGGACGCAGTCCATCGTGGACCTGCTGGACGCGGTGGACACGTACGTGCCGGTGCCGCAGCGCGAACTGACGCAGCCGTTCCTGATGCCGATCGAGAACGTGCTGACGATCTCCGGCCGGGGCACCGTCGTGACCGGGGCGGTCGAGCGCGGCACGCTGTCCGTCGGCGAGACGGTCGAGGTCGTCGGCCTCGACCCGACCTTCACCGCGGTCGCGACCGGGCTGGAGACGTTCGGCAAGGCGCTGGACCGCGCCGAGGCGGGCGACAACGCCGCCGTCCTGCTCCGGGGCGTCAAGCGCGACCAGGTACGCCGGGGGCAGGTCGTCGCGGCGGCCGGCAGCGTCCGCCCGTACTCGCGGTTCCGGGCGCGGCTGTACGCGCTGACCACCGCCGAAGGCGGGCGGCGTACGCCGTTCTACGCGAACTACCGGCCGCAGTTCTACTTCCGGACCACCGACGTGCCCGGATCGGTGGAGCTGGGCGACGTCGTCGAGGTACGCCCCGGCGACACCGTCGAGCTGACGGTCGACCTCGGCGCGCCGATCGCGATGGAGGCCGGCCTCGGCTTCGCCGTACGCGAAGGCGGCCGCACGGTCGCGGGCGGCACCGTCATCGAACTGCTGGCCTAGCGCGAGCAGCTGGCTCCACACCGGACACGAGATGATCCACATCCCGGAACGCGTCGGAATCCGCTCCGTCGGCGACACGTTTCGGGATGTGGATCATCACAGCAGGGTTCAGCGAGCCGTCAGCCGGGTCGCCGGATCGGCGCACCACGCCAACGCGGACGGCCACGGGCCGTAGCCGTCGGCGATCGTGATGTGCCCAGCGCCGGGCAGCACGTCCACGTCGCCACCCAGGAGCCGGCCGTACGCCTCGGCGGCCCCCTCCGGGCAGTAGGGGTCGTTGTCCGAGCAGGCCAGCCGGGCGGTGACGGGCTGGTCGAGGGCGGCCGGGTCGAACGGCGCGATGACGTCCCAGGCGAACGCCGACGGGCCGGGCGGGCTCACCAGCAGGACCCGGTCGGCGACCGCGCCGCGGGCGGCGGCGTGCAGCCAGGCGATCGCGCCGAGGCTGTGGGCGACGACGACGCGCTCGCCCTCGGTCATGGCCAGCTCCGCGTCGATCAGGTCCAGCCACGCATCCAGCGACGGCCGGTCGGGGTCGGGCAGCTGCGGGTAGAAGACCTGCTCACCTCGTTGGCGGAGCTGGTACGCGAGATCGTGCTGCCAGTGCTCGGCCGGGCGGCGGTTCTCGACGCCGTGCATGATCAGGAAGCTGCGCGTCCACATGGGCGGAGGGTAGCGATCTCAGCTGTGGCGCGGCTCAGGGTGTTCAAGATCCGGGATCTTCAGCCTTGGTACGCGATCCCAGTGAGTTGGCCGGGTCGTCAGCGGGCAGACCGGTGTCGCGTCGGCGGCTACCCTGCTGGGCATGGCGCTGTATCTGCACGAATTCGGCCCGGCAGCCGGTCGTCCGATCGTCGCGCTGCACAACATGACCGGCAACGGCGGCCGATGGGCGGAGATCGCCAAGCGGCTCGACGGCTTCCGGGTGCTCGCCCCCGACCTGCGGGGATTCGGCCGCTCGCCGCAGGAGCCGCCGTGGACGCTGGACTACCAGGTCGCCGACCTGCTCGCGACGCTCGACGCCGCCGGGGTCGACCGGGCCGACGTCGTCGGCCACTCGCTCGGCGGCTCGATCGCGGTGCACCTCGCCCGGTACGCGCCGGATCGCGTACGCCGGCTGGTGTTGCTCGACCCGGGCATCGGAGTGCCGCCGCGCATCGCCCTGGCCCGGGCGGCGGCCGAACGGCATCCGGCGACCGTGACCTTGTGGTCGGAGCTGGCCCGGCCCGCCGTGATCCCGCCGCCCGGTGTGCCGACGCTGCTGGTGCTCGCCATGCGCGACCGCGCCGCGGAATTCGAGTACGTCGCCGGGTGGCGCGCCGAGTGCGGCAGCCTCACGGTGACCCACCTCGACTGCGGGCACGCCATTCCGGAGGAGCGTCCCGACGAGACCGCCGAACTGATCCGGGCCTTCCTCCTCGAGCCCTGAGGACCGGCCTTAGTGGACACTCGGGACAGGCTGGTGTGCCGCCGTTAACATGAGGGCTGCTCATCGACGCCGACCTGGGGGGCTCTTCGATGACCGCGTTCATGGCGCTCGCCGCGGCTTGGGGCGTACTGCAGCTGGCGGTGTTCGGCTGGTTCGGCGGCCGGTCGGTCCGGCTCGGCACGCTGCTCGCCGCGCTCGCCGTCGGGCTCTACGGCTGCGGGGTGGTGGCGCTCGTCCTGCAGCTCGCGTACACCCGGGCCGTCGCGGCGGTCACCGGCCGGTCGCTGTCCACCGTGGTCGACGTCGCCGGGTACACCGTCGACCCGTTCATCGAGGAGGTCGTCAAACTCGCCCCGCTGCTGCTGCTCGGCCTCCTCGCCGTCCGCGTACGCCGTCAGTGGGGCCTGACCGACCACGTCGTGCTGGGCGCGGCCCTCGGCGCGGGATTCGGCCTGCTGGAGGCGGTCCTGCGGTTCAGCCACAAACCCGGCGGCGCGGCGGGCGTCGGCGGCGGCTGGCTGATTCCCAGTGGGCTGTCGGCGACGTTCATCCCGGGGCCGCAGACCACCCTGCTGTCCTGGCTGCCCGCCCCGGCGACCTCGGACTTCCTGTCGTTCGCCACCGACGCGGAGACCTACCAGCATCTGGTCTGGAGCGCGGTCGGCGGCCTCGGTGTCGGCCTGCTGCTGCGAGGTCGAGGCGTGTTCCGGCTGCTCGGCGTGCTGCCCATGCTCGGCGTCGGCGGGTTGCACGCCGCGTCGAACTACGACCTGATCGTGACGGGCCGCAGTACGCTCGGCGACCTGGCGGCCACCCCGTTTCTCCTGGTCGGTCACATCCTCGGAGTGCTACCGCTGATCGCGCTCGGCGTCGCGGCCTTCTTCGACCGCCGTGATCTCGCCCGCGCGGCCGATCGGCTGCCGGCGGTCTTCGCCCGGGGCGACAGCGCGACGCTGGCGAAGTTCGCCTTCCTCAGTCCGGTGTGGACTGCTCCGATCGCGCTGCGCTTCACCCGCGTACGCCGATCGCTGGCCTATTCGGCCGCCGCCGGACCGGCGGATGACGAGTTCCTGGGCGTCCTGGCCAAGGTCCGGGCGCAGATCGGGACGGCCAGCACCCCGGACGCCTGGCGACGCGTCCCACCGCCCGGGGAGGTGCTGCGCGCACTCCGGCTGAAACCCCGCTGGCCCCTCGTCCTGCTGTGGCTGCTGCTGCTCGTCCCGGTGGCGCTGTTCTTCTTCCTCGGCGACTTCAAGCTCACCTCGTTCGTGCAGGACGTGCTCACCTCGACCGTCGGATCATGGCTGCTGATCGGGCTCCTCGCGGTGGGACTGACCTGGCTCGGCTGGCAGCTCTCCGTCGGCGTACGCGCCCTGCCGCAGGCCCGCCGCAACCCCAGCGGCGAGGTCGCCGCCCGGGCGCAACTGCGGCTCATATCCGGGGTCGGCGCGCTCGTCGGCGGGGCGTACGCGCTGTTCCTGGCGATCACCGGCACCGACCTGGATCGGTCGCCCGTCCAGAACTTCCACGTCCTCGACGCGCTGGCCGGTGCGATCCTGGCCGTCCTGTTCGTGCTCGGGCTGGCCGCGCTGATCACGATGTTCCCGCCGGGCGGGCTCGGGCTGGCACTGGCCGGCGGCGGCGCGCTCGGCAGCGGCCTGGCGATCTCGGCCGAGGGCTGGGCGGCGATCGCCGGGATGGGCGCGTTGTCGGGCTGGCTGCTGTCGACCGCTTCGGGCTCCGGCGGCGGTGACGGCGGAAGCGGCGACGGTAGCGGCGACAGTGGAGGTGACGGCGGGGGCGAGGGACGTCCGCAGGAGCCGAACTTCGACAACGTCGAGATCGACAGCCGGAAGATCACCGACTACGCGATGAACCCCGAACACCCCGTCGGCGGCAACAAGTTCCGGGTCATCAATTCGCGTACGGGGCTCGGGCCGGAGGACGCGGCCTCGGTCGAGCAGCAGATCCGCACCGGAGTACAGGACGCCGAGCACATCGTCGGCCGGGCCGACCAGTTCGGCCAGCGCTGGAACGCCGACGTCCCGCTGACCGGCCCGGATGGCACAATCACCGTGCGTACGGCGTGGATCGTGGATCCGGGCGCGACGGTGCCTCGCCTGGTCACCATCTCCTTCCCCTGATCTGTACTGCTACCGACGACTGCTACAGCGGACTGCCACGGAGGCGGCATGGAACTGTTCACCTCGGTCCGGCTACGCGCCGACCGCCCGCAGGACGGTCTGAGCGCGGGCGCGGTCGGCGCGGTCGTCGACGTGTACACCGAGCCGGCCGCGGCCTACGAGGTGGAGTTCACCGACGCCGACGGCCGCACACTCGCCCTGATCACCGTCGCGCCGGACGAGGTCGAGCCGATCGGCTGACCAGGACATACGCATAGACCTGAGCATTGTGAACGCGGCGTGAGCGGCTCAGGGGCGTCCTCGGTCAGCGCGGCACCGTGATCGACGGCGCGAAACTCCCGCATCTGCGGCGGTGAAACCGGAAACGACGGTAGGAATTCCCGTCTCGCCCCGGAGCCGGACCGACCCGAGAAGGATTGGGGTTCTGCCCGACACGGCGAGGGGGATTCACCGTGGACACTGTGCAGGCGACCCGGTCGGGCGCACCGATCTCGGAGTATCCGCGGCGCTGGCTCGCGCTCGCGGTCATCGCCGTAGCTCAGCTGATGGTGGTTCTGGACGCCACCATCGTCAACATCGCACTGCCGCAGGCGCAGGCCGACCTCGGGATCAGCGACCCCGACCGGCAGTGGGTGGTGACCGCGTACACGCTGACGTTCGGGGGCTTCCTGCTGCTCGGCGGGCGCATCGCCGACTACTGGGGCCGGAAACGGACATTCATCGCCGGAGCGGTCGGCTTCGCCTTGGCCTCCGGCCTCGGCGGCCTGGCGCAGCACGGTGCCACGCTGTTCGCCGCCCGCGCGTTGCAGGGCGCGTTCGGGGCGCTGCTCGCCCCGGCGAGCCTCGCGCTGCTGACCGTCCTGTTCACGGAGGTGCACGAGCGGTCGAAGGCGTTCGCCGTGTACGGCGCCATCGCGGCCGGTGGCGCGGCCGTCGGCCTGCTGCTCGGCGGCGTCCTCACCGAGTACGCCAACTGGCGCTGGTGCCTGCTGGTCAACATCCCGATCGCGCTGCTGGCGATGCTGGCCGCGCTCGCCGTCGTCCCGGAGAGCCGGGCACACGGCAATACCACGCTGGACGTGCCCGGGGCGGTGGTGGTGACGGTCGGGCTGGCCTCGATCGTCTACGGCTTCACGAAGGCCGCCACCGACGGCTGGGACGCGCCGGTGACGCTGGGCTTCCTCGTCGGCGGGGTGCTGCTCGTCGCGGTCTTCGTGTTCCTGCAGATGCGCGTACGCAATCCGCTGTTGCCGCTGCGCATCCTGCTCGACCGTAACCGGGGCGGGGCGTACCTGGGCAGCCTGTTCGTCGGGGCCGGCCTGTTCGGCTCGTTCCTGTTCATGACGTTCTACTTCCAGCGCACCCTGGGGTACTCGCCGATGAAGGCGGGTCTGGCGGCGCTGCCGGTCAGCGCCGGCGTCTTCGTCGCGGCCGCGGTGGCCAGCCAGTTCGTCCCGAAGGTCGGCCCGAAGGCGTTCATGGTGACCGGTGGGGTCTTCGCCACGGTCGCGCTGTTGTGGCTGACCCAGATCGGCGTCGACACGGCGTACGTGTCGCACGTGCTGCCCGCCCAGATCCTGCTCGGCCTCGGGCTCGGCTCGATCTTCGTGCCGCTGTCCAGCCTCGCCCTGATCGGGGTCGCCGATCACGACGCCGGGGCGGCCAGTGCCACGCTCAACGCCACCCAGCAGGTCGGCGCGTCCCTGGGCACCGCATTGCTGAACACCTTGTTCGTGTCGGCGGTGACGGCGTACCTGACCGATCACGCGGCGGGTGTCGTGCTGCGGCCGCAGCAGACCCAGGCCGAGGCGGCGGTGCACGGCTACACCATCGCGTTCCTCTGGGCCGGCATCATCCTCGGCGTCGCGACCGTGGTCATGGCGGTCGTGGTCAAGGCGCACAAGAGCGACCTCCCCGCGCAGGGGGCCGGGGGCGGGCCGATGTGACACGCCCCCGGCGGTATCAGGCCTCGGCGTACGCGTCCGCCTGGATCCCGTAGAGGCGGGCGTACCGGCCGCCGGCGGCCAGCAGGTCGGCGTGGGTGCCCTGCTCCACCAGGCGGCCCTGGTCGAGCACCAGGATGTGGTCGGCCCCGGCGACGGTGGAGAACCGGTGCGAGACCACCACCGTGATCGCCCCGGTACGCCCGGCCAGCCGCCGTGCACGGGCGAGGTAGCGCTCGAAGATGGCGTGTTCGCTGGGCGCGTCGAGCGATGCCGTCGGCTCGTCGAGCACGAACAGCACCGGTTCGGTACGCATCGAAGCACGGGCCAGCGCGGTCTTCTGCCATTGGCCCTCGGACAACTCCACGCCCCCGTACGCCCGGCCGAGCTGAGTGTCCAGCCCGTCCGGCAGCCGCTCGGCGAACCCGTCGGCGTCGGCGGCCTGGACGGCGGCCGCCACTCGGGCGTCATCGTGCAGCCGGGGCAGGTCGCCGAGTCCGATCGCGTCGCGGAAGCGTACGTGGAACCGGCCGAAGTCCTGGAACGCCGCACTCGACCCGGCCCGCCACCGCGCGGTGTCCACATCGGCCAGATCCGTCCCGTCCACCTCGATCCGGCCCTCGTCCGGCTGGTAGAACTTGGTCAGCAGCTTGACGAGGGTGGACTTGCCGGAGCCGTACTCGCCGACGACGGCCACGACTGAGCCGGCGGGCATCCGGCAGCTGACCTCGTCCAAGGCTCGGCGGTCCGAACCCGGATAGGCGAACGAGATCCGGTCGAGGACGATGCCCTCCCGCAGCGTGGCCGGGGCGGGCAGCGTACCGGGGCGGTCGGCGGTCTGCGCGTACTCCTGGAGCCACTGATACGGGTCGGCGAGCGTACGACCGGCCATCGCCTCGGAGACCCCGGACAGCGCGTCCTGCAACGCGTCGCGCAGCGTCGCGGCGACCGTGACCGCCAGGACGAGGTCGCCGATGGTGCCTTCGCCGCGTGCGGCCCGGTACACGACCAGCGCGAGCCCGGCGCCGAGCCCGAAGGTGAACAGCGCCCACCCGGCCAGGTTGCCGGCGGCGGCCTTGGCCCGCGCGCGATAGCGAGTGGCCAAGGCCTCCGCCCACGCCGCGCGCTGCCGCTCGGCGAGCTGGTCGCCGGCCCCGCACACGCGGATCTCCTTGCCGCCGGCCGGTCCGGTGGCGAGGTTGAACAGCTCCCTTTGGAGCCGGTACGCCTCAGCAGTGTCCAGTTCGGCCTGGAAGGTGGTCCGCTGGCCGCGTTGTTCGAAGTAGATCGGCGCGGCGGCGAACACCACCAGCGGCAGCAGCCACGGAGTGACCGCCGTGCCGAGCACGGCCAGCAGCAGGATCAACCGGAGGCCGACGAAGACGGCGATCACAGCGGTCCACAGCGACGCGCTCATCCGCCAGCCGAACCCCCGCAGCAGGGTCACCCGGTCGAGCAGGTCGGTGCGTTCCAGATGGCCCAGCCCGGCGAGCCCGGCCAACCGGGTCTCGACGTCGCGTCGCAGATGCAGCGCGCCCAGCCGGTCGACCAGCATCGCGTCGAGATTCCGGCTCAGATCCTTCAGGTAGACGGTGACGCCGAAGACGAGCGCCGCCACGGTCGCACCGGCCACGGCGGAGGTCCGGTCACCGCGGATGATCCCGTCGATCGCCGCGCCGAGGGCCAGTGCGAGCGCGGGCGTCGTTCCCGCCGAGGCCGCCTTGACGGCGAGCAGCGCGGCCGTGGCCCCGGGATAGTGCCGCCACGACAGCCGAAGCACGTCGCCGAGCAGCCGCAGATAACTCCGATTCACCGCACGTCACCTTCCTCCAGGCGATCGTCGAAGCCCCGCCGGAATCGCTCGGCCTGCAGGGCGAACATCTCGGCGTACGCGCCGCCGTGGGCGATCAGCTCGTCGTGGCGGCCGGACTCGGTGATCCGGCCGTCGCCGAGCAGCACGATGCGGTCGGCCTGGCGTACGGTCGACAGCCGGTGCGAGATGAGCACGACGGTGGCGTCTCCCTTGTGCGCCGCGAGCCGGTCGAACACCTCGAACTCGGTACGCACGTCCAGATGCGCCGTCGGCTCGTCCAGCACGAGGACCTCCGCCCCGGTACGCACGGCGTACAGGGCGCGGGCCAGCACGACCTGCTGCCATTGCCCGCCGGACAGGTCGACGCCGTCGGTCCGCGAGCGGGACAGGGGAGTGTCCCAGCCCAGCGGCAGCCGGTCGAGGACACCGGTGAGCCCGGCGTCCGCCGCGGCGGCCGTCAACGCCGCCTCGTCCCGGGGCACACCGCCGTTGCCCAGCGCGACGTTGTCGGCCACCGACAACGGATAGCGCACGAAGTCCTGGAAGACGACGGACAAGCGGCGACGCCAGACCTCGGCCGGCACGCCGGCCAGATCGAGGCCGTCGGCGGTGATCCGCCCGGCGGTCGGCTCGTACAGCCGCGCCAGCAGCTTGATCAGCGTCGACTTGCCCGCGCCGTTCAGCCCGACGACGCCGAGCAACTCGCCCGGCCGGATCTCCAGGTCGAGCCGGTCGAGCACGGGCCGGGTGGTTCCGGCGTACTGGAAGCCGACGTTCTCGAAGCGGATCACCGGCCGCTCCGGCAGCTCGGCGACGCGCTCCGCCGGGGCCGGGGTCGCCAGCTCCACCTTCAGCTGCTCGTACGCCCGCATGCAGTGCACGGTGTTGACGGTGAAGTGCGGATTCTCGGTGAGCGCCTGGTAGACGGCCGTCGACGCGGCGAACACGGCGGCCGCGACGGCGACCGTGGCCTCACCCCGCACGGCCGCCAGCGCCACTCCGGCGTACGCCGCGAGCAGGGGAACCGTGAGGATCAGCGCGGGCTGCCAGAGGCTCGCCAGCGTACGCCGCCCATGCGTCCACATCGGATTGAACGCCAGCCGCAGGTGATGCTGGATCCGCCCGACGGCCCAGTCGCCGAGCCCGAAGACCCGGACCTCCTTGCCCTCACTGGGCGAGACGATCGCGTTCGCCCACACGTCGGCGTGCATGCCGGGCGCGATCGACCGCCGCCAGACCAGCCGCCGCCGCTTGGCCTCCCGCGAATACAGCCGCTCGGCCGCCAGCCCGGCGACGACCAACACCGGGACCAGCCACCACGCGTACGCCGCGAGGACGACGCCCGCGCTGACCATCGCCAGCAGCCGCCCGAGCAGTTCGAGCTGGACGAGCACTCCCGGGCCGGGCGTCCCCTCGATGAAGCTCTCCGGATCGGCCCGGGTCTGCCAGATCAGCGCCTGCACCTCGGGACGCTCCAACGCTCCGACGGTGTCGCTGGTGCTGGTGAGCTGGGCGACCCGAGCCCGATGTTCCCCGTCGATCCGGGTTTGGGCGAGGTAGCGCAGAGGTTCGCGGAGCACGCCGAGGGCGTACCCGGCGAGCACGACGATCAGATACAGCAGCAGTGGGGTGACGGCCACGGCGGCGTCGCCGGAGACGACGGCGTCCAGCCGGGACACCAGCGTGGCGAACGCGACCGCGGTGGTCGCGGGGATGAGGCCTTCCAGCACGGTCAACGCGGCCAGCGCGGCCAGCAGTCCGACGCCGGCGGCCTTGAGTTTCCTGAGCATCTCGATGCGATCGCGCATCGTGGCGGTGGCCTCGATCTGGGCGGCCAGCCCGATGGTACTCACGGTGTGAACTCCCTTGATCCGCCCTAGGCGTGATCCGGCCAGGCCGGACATGATCACGCCAGGGTCGGCAGCAGTGGGGTGCAGGAGGAACAGCCGGTGGTGGGCGCATGGCACCCACGCCCTCACGCGTTCCAGGGAACGGCGCGCAAGGCGTACGCCCGCGTGGTGCGCTCAGTCGGCGCGGCGGGCGATCTCACGAAAAGCGGCTGCGGTTCACACCATGACGGCGATCTTCGAGGCGCGCCGGGCTGATGTCAACTGAAATGTCAGACCGGCGGGCGAGGATGGCCGGGTGGACACCACCGAGGAGACCCGGCGTACCGCCCTGGACTATGTGGACAGCCTGGAGCAGCGGGACTGGCCGCGCTGGTCGGCGTTGCTGGCCGACGACGTCGTGTACGAGATGCCGCAGACTCGCGAACGCGTCCACGGGCGGGACGGGTTCGTCCGGTTCAACGTGGAATACCCCGGCGACTGGCATCTCGCCGTCCGCCGAGTCGTGGCAGACGGGCGGTACGCCGCACTGTGGCTCGACGTCCGGGTCGCCGAGGACCGCATGGACGCCTGTGTCTGGCTGGAGATCGGGGCCGACGGGACGATCACGAAGGTCACCGACTACTGGCCGGATCCCTATGAGCCGCCCGCCGGTCGCGAGCACCTCGTCGAGCGGTACTAGTCCGCGGGAAGTCCGGTCTTCTCCAGGTCGGACAGCCGGTACTGGGCGACCTGGAGATAGCGGCCGTCGTCCAGCGTGAACCGGGTGATGTCGGCGTCCTTGACGTCGTCGTCGGCCGGGAACCGGACCAGCCAGTACTCGGGGATTCCGGCGGCGGCGTACTTCGCGGGCTTCGAGCCGACGTCGCGCTCCTCCGACTCCGGCGACACGATCTCCACCGCGATCGCGATCGCCGCCGGCGGGTGATGGGCCCGCCGCATGTCTGGCTGACCCGAGAACACGGCGACGTCGGCGATGCGGGTGCTGCGGTCGCCGAACCTGATCCCGACTTCGTGGGCGGCGAGGCGATCGGCCCGGTCGAAGAGGGCCGCTATCCGGTAGGCGACGCGATTGTGCCAAAGGATGGCGGGGGACATGATGACCAGGCTTCCCTCGTGCAGCTCGTAACGATTGCCGTCGTGAGGAAGCTTCTCGATGTCCTCCACCGTCCATTCGGCCGGCGTGAGGTCCAATGTGAGCAACGGGCGCTCCCTTCCGCGCTCAGGGTAGGCCCGCTCACCAGCCGATTCGTCCGTGGTCACCAACACATTCTGACACCGAAACGGTCGCGGAATAAAAACCCGCCTTACGAGTCACGAAAGCCCGGGCGCGGAATCACGAAGAGTGACTCACACCCGCATTGGATGCAATGTCCTCGGCGAGCTGGGGCCATAGCGCGGCGGGCAGATCGTGGCCCATGTCCGGCATGATCTTCGCCGTCGCGCCCGGGATCGCCTTCGCGAGCGCCCGCGCGGCGGCCGGGCCGCGCAGCAGCGGGTCGTCCGCGCCGTTGACGATGATCGTCGGCGCCGAGATCGCGAGGCGGCGGGCCGCCAGACCCGGGTACGACCGGACGGCGGCCAGCTGGCGCTGCGTACCGGACTGGTCGCGAGGGGCTCGGCTGTGCGCGACCTCGGCGACCTCCCGCGCCCAGGTCAGGTCGACCGGGTTGCCGGGCGACGACTGTGCTCGGGAGATGTCGACCAGCGTCTGGATCGCGCCCTCGTCGGTGTCCGGGTGCTTGATCTTGCCCATCTTGGCGACGAAGCCGAACTGGATGTAGCGCAACGACGCCGAGATGCCGGACGGCGTCGCCAGCAGCAGGGCCAGGCTGCGGACGCGATCGGGGTGGCCCAGCGCGGTGGCGACGGCGAGGAAGCTGCCGAGCGAGGCCCCGGCGACGTGGGCGGACTTCCAGCCGAGCGCGTCCATGACGGCCAGCCCGTCGCCGACCATGTCCTGCCCGGTGTAGGCGGGCGTCCGGTCGCGGCGGAACAGGGCGGCGATCGGGTGCCGCTGCTGGGCCGAGGTGAAGTGCTCGGACAGCCCGGCGTCGCGATTGTCGAACCGTGCGACGAAGAAGCCACGGTCGACCAGCATCCGGCAGAAGTCGTCCGGCCAGTACACCATCTGGAAGTCCAGGCCCATGATCAGCAGCAGGGGCTCGCCGGACGGGTCGCCGAAGGTCTCGTACGCGATCTTCGCGGACCCGTTGTGGGTGTATTCGACCGTCATCTCGGCCCTCCCGACGTTTTTACAATGCACTCGCATTGTATACTGGGCCGCGATGCCGAAGAAGGTCGACCACGAGCAACGAAGGTCACACATCGTCGAGGCGCTGCTGCGGATAGCCGGGGAGCGCGGGCTGGAGGCCGTCTCTCTGCGGGAGGTGGCGGCGGAGGCGGGCGTCTCGATGGGTGCGGTGCAGCACTACTTCGCGTCCAAGGACGAGATGCTCCGGTACGCCATGCGGCACTGGCTGTCGTTCACGGTGCACCAGCGCTTCACCCGGGCGGTGCAGGCCCGGCTCGCCGGTGCGGACGTGTCCGATCCCGCCGTCGTGCTGCACGCGGTGGCGGCGGCGTACCTGCCGCATGACGAGGAGAGCCGGGCGAACGCGAAGGTCGCGCTGGCCTTCATCGGGCGGGCCGCCGACGAACCGGCGATCGCCGAAGCGCTGCGTCCAGCGCACGCGGGGCTGCTCGACGTCGTCGGCCGCATCCTGAGCGGCGGCGCGCCGGGGGTGGGGGAGCCGTTGACCGGCCGGCCCGCCCCCGACGGCGTACGCCGGTTCATCGCGCTCCTCGACGGACTGCGCCTGCACGTGCTGGCCGGCGCGGTGGCGTACGAGGACGCGCTGGGGCTGCTGGATCGCTACCTCAGCGAGACCCTCAGCGAGGCTCTCGTCGATATGCCAGGACCGCCAGCGGTGCGAAGAGGACCATGATCGCGGCGCTCCAGAGCAGCGACCGGGTGACGGCCGGGCCGGTGGGCGTACCGAGCAGCAGCCCTCGCAGGGCGTCCGACACCTGCGTCACGGGATTGATCTTCACCCAGGCCTGCAGCCAGCCGGGCAGCTTCCCGGTCGGCACGAACACGTTGCTGCCGAAGGTGAGCGGGAAGATCAGCACCAGGCTGAGCGCCTGCACGGTCTCGGCCGCCCGGGCGACGACCCCGATCAGCGTCGCGATCCAGCAGACGGCCAGCGCGAACACCAGCATCAGCGCGGCCGCCGCGCCCACTCCGGCCAGTCCATTGTGTACGCGGAAGCCGAGCGCGGCCCCGACGCCGAAGACGAGCAGCACGGCGAGGGCGTACTTCACGGTGTCGCCGAGGATGTGCCCGATCAATGGTGCCGAGCGGGCGATGGGCAGGCTGCGGAGCCGGTCGTAGACGCCGGTGCGGATGTCGGTGTTCAGCGAGATCGCGCTGCCGAGGGTGGCGAACATCAACGCCTGCACGGCGATGCCGGGAATGACGAACTGCAGGTACGCGTGCCAGTCGCCGGAGACGGCGTTGCCGAAGAGGAAGACGAACATGAGCACGAACGTGATCGGCATCAGCGTGATGTCGAGCAGCTGATCGGGCGTGTGCCGGAACTTCACCAGGTTGCGCCAGGCCAGTGCGGTGCCGTGCCGCAGCGTGCGGACCGGGGTCATGCGACCGTCTCCTTCTCCGTGAGGTCGAGGAAGACCTCGTCGAGGCTGGCCAGGCGGATGCCGATCTCGTCGACGGTCACCCCGGCCCGATGTAGGCCCGCGGCGGCCTCGGCGAGGACCGCGGCCGCGTCCGTGCCAGGGGTCAGTGGTGCCGAGACCAGTCCGTCGGGGGTCGCGACGGCGTCACCCAGGACAGCGTCACCCAGGACAGCGGTGCCCAGGACGGCGAGGACATCTGGTACGCGTGCCTGGTCGGCCGCGCGTACGGTCAGGGTCTGGCCACCCACCTGCGCCTTGAGCTGCGCCGGAGTACCAGTCCGCAGGACGCGTCCGTGATCGATCACGCACACCGCGTCGGCGAGCTGGTCGGCCTCCTCCAGGTACTGCGTCGTCAACAGCACGGTCGTCCCGTCGGCGACGAGCGTGCGGACCAGCTCCCAGACGTCGGCGCGGGCTCGTGGGTCGAGTCCTGTCGTGGGTTCGTCGAGGAACAGCACCCGCGGCGTGCCGAGCAGGCTGGCCGCCACGTCGAGGCGACGGCGCATGCCGCCGGAGTAGGTGCGGACCAGCCGCCCGGCGGCGTCGGCCAGCCCGAACCGGTCGAGCACCTCGGCGACCCGAGCGCGGGCGCGCGGCCGGGGCAGCTCCAGCAGCCGGGCGATCAGGCGGAGGTTCTCGGCCCCGGTGAGGGCGTCGTCGACCGCGGCGAACTGGCCGGTCAGCCCGATCAGCTCCCGTACGCGGTCCGGCTGCCGGACGACGTCGAACCCGCCGACCCGAGCCGAACCCGCGTCGGGCCGCACCAGGGTCGCCAGGATGCGTACGGCGGTGGTCTTCCCGGCGCCGTTCGGCCCGAGCAGACCGCAGACCGATCCGGCCGGTGTGACGAGGTCGAACCCGTCCAGGGCGACGGTGTCGCCGTAGCGTTTGACGAGCCCGGATACTTCGATCACTTTCACTCCTCTCGTACGTCGTACGACAAAACCGTACTCCGTACGAATCAGCCTGGCAACCGGCCGCCGGTACGCTGTGCGAATGGCCCAGGACGAGTCCGCCCAGCTGCTCTGGTCCCGCCCGTCGCGGCGGCCCAAGGTGACGCGGGAGCAGCTCGCCGCCACGGCGTTGGCGATCGCCGACGCGGAGGGCTTCGAGGCCGCGACGATGCGCCGCATCGCGAGCGAGCTGGGCGCCGGGACGATGACCCTCTACCACTACGTACGCTCGAAGGCCGAGCTGCGGGCGCTCATGCTCGACGCGATCATGGCCGAGCAGCTGGTGCCTGCCGGGGAACTGCCCACTGGGGACTGGCGGGCCGCGCTCACCGCGCTGGCGTACCGCACGCGGGCGATGTTCCGCCGTCATCCGTGGGCGCTGAGCGGGCTGGCTCAGGCGGCCGGTGACACCGCCGGCGCCGGTGCGGGCGCCGGGGGCCCGCACGCGTTGCTCCACTTCGAGCAGTCGCTCGCCGCCGTCGCCTCGACCGGGCTGCCGCCGAGTGACCGGATGGACCTCATCTCGGCCGTCGACGAGTACGTCGCGGGGTTCGTGCTCAAGACCGACCTCGAACCGGGCCTGGAGTCCGTGCCGGACGAGGCCGGGCCGCATGTCGCGGCATACCTCGACGCGCTCGTGGCTTCGGGCGACTATCCGCACGTCGCCGAGCTGCTTGGCGCGGGTGACCGGTGGGCGGCCCTGGCAAGCTTCGGCCGCGCGTACTCAGCCGATGAGCGGTTCGACCGCGGCCTGAACCGGCTGTTCGACGGCGTCGCCGCGCAGATCGCCGCGCTGCCGGAATAGCCGCTCAGTCCCGGCGGCAGGACCGCGCTGGTCGCAAGGTGCGCGGGCGGAGCGGGGCCGACCGACACCATGCCGGTACGCGTCTCGCCGCCCCGCCCGTTGCGGTCACGCGGTGCCGGTGACCGTGCTGCCGGACCGGGCCACTGTGTACTGGACGGTCGCACCGCTCCAGAAGTGGAAGGTCAGCGTCACCGGAGCGCCGTCGGCGACCTCGGCGAAGAAGGTCTCCGTCAACGCGATCGTGTTCGCCGTGTAGTCGGGCGAGAAGGTGATCGCGAACTCCTTGTAGGAGGTCCAGTTCTGCGGGCCGGCGTAGGAGCCGTCGGCGTACTTGGCCTCCATCGTCGCCACGAGGTCACCGTTGAACGCCGCCGGGAGCTTGAACGCGCTCGTCGTCCCGGTCGCGCTCTGGAGGACCGGGAGGTCGTTCGTGATCACCCGGAACTTCCATGGCACGCCCCGATCGAAGCGGGCCGACAGCACCGCGTTCACCCCGTACGCCTGGTCGCCGGTCAGCCGGGCCAGCGCTGTGGCCGGGAAGGTGAGCTGATCGCCGGACAGGACGTAGTCCCTGCCCGGGACGAGGCGCTTGCGGTCGTCGAAGATACCGGTGAGCTTGGCGCCGTTGAGGTTCAGCGTCACCGTCTGATCCGCCGCCGGGGCGGACTTGCCGACGAAGACGAGATCGGTGGCGGCCGTCGCCGAGCGTACGCACCAGCTGGACTTGATCTGCGCGGTCAGGTCGGGGTCGCTCCACTGGAACGTCGTCCGGTTGAGGTGCTGGCCGTTGTCCCACCACATCGTGGTGATCCGCTGCTGCCGGGCGTAGTAGCCGAGGAACTCGAAGAACTTCAGCTTCTCGCCCTGCTCGATGACGTTGAGGCTCCGGTCGAAGCCGAGCAGTCCGTACTCGCCGATGATGACCGGGATCCCGTTGGCCACGTACGCGTTGTGCACCCGGTCGAAGATGTCGGTCAGATCCTTCTGGACCGTCGCGTCGAACCTGGTGAAGCCGGCGATGTTCACGCTGAACGGCCAGAACCCGTAGAAGTGGACGGTCGCCACGAGGTTCGGATCGCCGAGCGCGGTCAGCGTGGCGGTCAGCTCGTCGACCCGCGGCTGATCCGGCGAGGTGTGCAAGGTCGGCAGCACCAGCAACCGGGTCGCGTTCGGCCCGCCTGATGCGCGTACGACTTGGTGGAAGGTGTTGTTCAGCTCGTTCATGAGCGTGGCGTTCTGCGCGTCGCCGGAGCTGCCGTTGAAGAACGGCTCGTTGACGCTCTCGAAGAGCAGGCGCGGAGAGGAGTCGCGGAAGGCCTCCGCGACCTGCGTCCAGATCGCGGTGAACCGGGCCAGGACGGCGTCGTGGTCGGTGGGCATGGTCATGACCCACTGCCACGAGTCGTGGTGCACGTTGATCAGGACGTAGAGCCGCTCGGCCAGCGCCCAGCCGACGACCTCCTGGACGCGGGCAAGGTACGCGGGGTCGATGACGTTCGCCGAGTCCAGGTGCTGGACCCAGGTGACCGGGATGCGGATGCTGTTGAAGCCGTTGGCTTTGACCGCCCGGATCAGCTCACGGGTCACCCGGGGATTGCCCCACGAGGTCTCGTCGGCGCCGGTCGAGTCGAAGGTGTTGCCGAGGTTCCAGCCGGGCTGCATGGCGTCCACCACGGACTGTGCGCTCGGCCGGCCGGGGGCGCCCGCGGCATGGGCGACGCCGGGGACCAACGCGGCCGACGCCGCCACGCCGGCCGCCGTCAACAGGTGTCTTCTGGTGAGGGTCATGCGGCATAGTTTGGCTGACGACTAAACTAAAGGGAAGAGGGTCGGAGCGGCCGGAAGAACGCCCGGATCTCCTCCGCGAGCAACCTCGGTTCCTCGACGGCCGGGAAGTGGCCGCCGCTGGGCAGTTCGCGCCAGCGCTCGACCTGGTAGAACCGCTCGGCGAGCTCCCGGGGCGGGTTCGGGACCGGCTGGAACTCGTTCGGGAACAACGCGAATCCGGCCGGGACGCGGATGGGCCGCGACGCGTCGAGCGGTACGCCGTGCCGCCGGTGCTCGTAGTACATGCGGGTCGAGGAGCCGATCGTGCCGGTCGCCCAGTACAGGGTGAGCGTCGCCAGCAGCCGGTCGAGCCCGATCCGGCCGTCGGGGTCGCCGTGGCTGTCCGACCAGTCGCGGTACTTCTCGGCGATCCATCCGGCCAGCCCGGCGGGGGAGTCGGTGAGCCCGTAGCTCAGCGTCTGCGGCTTCGTGGCGTGCTGGTGGGCGTACGCGCCCTCGGCGGCCTGCCAGTCATCCACGGTGGCGAAGTATGCCCGTTCGGCCTCGGTCCACGGTTCCGGCGGCCGGGGCATCGCGGTCGCGCTGAGGTGGATGCCGACGAGGTTGCCGGGATGGCGAGCCCCGAGATGGGCGGTGACTCCGGCGCCGATGTCGCTGCCGTGCGCGCCGAACCGCTCGTAGCCGAGCCCTTCGGTCATGAGTCGCTGCCACCGATCGGCCACGATCGCGTTGATGACGCCGGGCCGAGTGGGGCGGTCGGAGAAGCCGAAGCCGGGCAACGACGGGATGACGACGTCGAACGCGTCGGCCGGATCCGCCGGATCGGACAGCAGCGGGATGAGGTCCAGGTGTTCGAGGACGCTGCCGGGCCAGCCATGGGTCAGCACGATGGGCAGCGGCTCATGCGTCGCATGTGGACTGCGTACGTGGATGAAGTGGACCCATTGGTCGTCGATTCGGGTGCGGTAGTGGGGAAGTTGGTTGAGTCGCCGCTCGAACGCGGCCCAGTCGAAGTCGTGCCAGGCGGCCAGCAGTCGCCGCAGGTACGCGGGTTCCGTCCCGGCGTCCCAGCCCGGCTCCGGCGCGTCGGCCGGCCACCGCGTACGCGTGATGCGGTCACGCAGGTCGTCGAGGACCTGCGGATCGACGGAGATCTCGAAGGGTTCGATACTCAACACCGGTCAACTGTAACACCGGTGTCGGCTATAGTTGGTGTCGTGGACACTCCGGCCGACCTTCTCCTGCTCCGGGACTTCCTCAACACGCTGGACCAGCGGGCGTTCCGGCGGCGTGGCATCGGATTCACCGGCGGCGAGGAACTGCCGACAGCGGCCGCCCTCGGCCGATGGCTCGCCGAACGGGACCTGCTCCCGGCGGCCGCCCGGGTCTCCTCAGCCGACCTCACCCGGGCGCTCGAACTTCGGTCGGCTCTGCGTGCCGCGGTCACGCCGGGCGGCGTACTGGACGACGGCGTTCTCGCTTCGTTCTCGCTGCGCGCGTCAGTCGACTCGACCGGCGAGGTACGCCTCGTCCCGGCGGCGTCCGGAGTGGAGGGTGCGCTCGCCGGACTCGTCGCGATCGGCGTACGCGCCACCGTCGCCGGAACCTGGCGACGGCTGCGCGCCTGCGCCGCACCGGAATGCCGCTGGGTGTTCTACGACGACTCCCGCAACGGGGCCGGGCGCTGGTGCTCGATGTCGTCGTGCGGCAACCGCGTGAAGACGGCCCGCTATCGGGCGCGCAAAGCAGTCTCCTAGCCGGTCACGGCGTCTCAGCCGCCCGACTGAGGCGGCGGGTGGCGACGACGCTGGACAGGTCGGGGGCGAGGCGTACCTCGATCGCGGCCAACTCCGGATGGCGCAGCCAGTGCAGGCGCGCGTCATCCGGCTGCCCGGCGTGCGTGGGCGGCCATTCGGTCGCCGGAGTGAAGTCGTCGACCACGAGGACGCCACCCGGCCGGACCAGGCGCGCGGGGTCGGCCGCACCGCTGCCCTTGGCGTTGCCACCGCCGTCGAGGACCAGCAGGTCGAACGGGCCGTGGGCGTACGCATCGGTCCAGTCGCCGTGGACGATCGCCACGTCCGGTACGCCGTCGAACAGCCGTCGCACGTGCTCGACGAGGCGGCCGTCCCGCTCGACGGAGACGACGCGTACGCCCGGCCGGCGGGCGCTGACGAGCCAGGCGAGCCCGACTCCGCAGCCGGTGCCGGTCTCACCGATGCTCTGCGTCGCTCCGGCGGCCAATGCGTGCAGCAGGCGACCCTGCTCAGGACGGCACGACTTGTCGAACCCGAGTTCCGCCCCGAGGCGTACTGCCTGCGCGACCAACTCCGGCAGGGCCGTCAGGTCGGTGTAGCCGCTTGTCCCGCCGATCGACACGTGCCCATCCTATGCGCGGTGCTCCCGAGGGCAACGAAGCGTGCGTCGCGACCTGGCGGGGCTGCAAGCCGCCGGCTGGAGCCGGCGTCGGCTGGTCGCGGGAATCGGACGCACGGCATCCGCCGATCATCCGAGCCCGGGTCGCGGCGGGTGGGAGGACGATGGAAGTGAGGCGGACGCCACGCACCGGCGTCCGCTTCCGTCGAGTCAGGCGGCGGACTGCCGGGTGGTGGCGGGTCAGTCGGCGGATTCCCAGGTCACGACGAGTTCGCGGCGCTGGCCGAAGCGCTCCAGATGCCGGCCGAGCACGTCCTGCACGACGGCCAGGCTCTCGTCGTCGGGCGCGCTCGCCCGCATCACGAGCTTGTCCGCTTGTGGTTCGAGGACGCCGGCGCCGGCGGTCAGGGTGATCCGGTAGCCGCCGTCGGCCAACTCCTCGATCGCCGAGCGGCGGCCCAGGTGTGAGGCGAGTTGCTTGGCGTAGCGAGGAGCGGCGTCGGTCGCGACGTTGGCGATCGAAGTGGGCATGCGTGAACCTCCGTGTGCTTAGTAAGGCTAACCTTACCGGTGCGACCTGGGAGAACGCTCAAGATCCCAGCTCGCTCCGCAGCCACGCCCGTTCGGCGTCCCGGGTCGCCTTCGCGATCTCGATCATCCCGCGCCGGTAGGGGTCCGCGAGGTCGCTCGACCGCATCGTCTTGCCGCCGGCGGAGAAGAAGCGGGCGGGCGCGTCGAGGAAGTCCAGCCGCCGCTGCAGCACGGCGTCCCGCTCGGCCTGGTCCGGCAGGTGCCGCAGGAACGCCAGCAGCGTGAAGTACTTGTTTCGGTCGCTGATCTCGCCTGGGGCCGGTTCGCGCAGTCGCCGCAGCAGCTCGGCTCGCCCGGCGCCGGTCAGCGAGAGCGTCTGCCGGGGTGCTCCGGACGCGCCCGGCTCGGTCTGCTTGGTGAGCAGGCCCGCCGTCTCCAACCGGGTCAGCGCGGGATACAGCGCGCCGTCGCTGACCGCTTTGACGTGCCCGGTCAGGCTCTGGATGCGTTCCTTCAACTCGTAGCCGTGCAGCGGCTCCTCGTAGAGGAAGCCCAGGATCGCTAGCGTCAGCACTCGTCGATCGTATATCGTTCCGAGGTACCTCGATTCGAGGTACTGCGAGACGGAACGAGGACCCCTCATGCACCTGCCCGACAAGACCACTCACCGCCGGGCGCTGCTGCGCCTCGCCGGCCCGAACTACGCCGGCCTCATGTCTGGCGTGGTGACCGGCATCATCGACGTCGCCTGGGTGGCCCGACTGGGTGCGGGCGCGGCCGCCGCGGTGGCCGTCGCCACCAACATCGAGAACCTGCTGCTCGGCGTGATCCTGGCGGTCTCCGGCGGGCTGACCATCGTGGTGTCGGGCCGGGTGGGCTCGGGCGACGCGGCCGGGGCGCGGCGCGCCGTCCGGGCGGGCTGGCTGCTGTTCGCCGCGATCACCCCGATCGTCGCGGGCGCGGGCTTTCTGTTGCGTACGCCGATCGCACGGCTGTTCCTCGACGATCCCGGCGCGGTCCGGCTCGCCGTGGCGTACCTGGCGATCTCGCTGCCCGCCGTCGTCGTCTTCTACGGGCAGTGGCTGCTCGACGGGCTCTTCGCCGGCCACGGCGACACGCGTACGCCGATGCGCCTAGCCCTGCTGGCCAACGGCATCGTGCTCGTCGCCGACCCGGTGCTCATCTACGGGCTGGCCGGGTTCCCGAAGCTCGGGGTCGCGGGTGCGGCCTTGGCGACGGCGGGCGGCCGATTGGTCGCCTTCGTGGTGGGGCTGATCCTGGCGCGGCGGTTCACTCGGGGTCGGGTGATCGAGTCGGTGCGCGGTGACGTCCGGGCGATCCTGCGCGTGGGCGGTCCGGTCTCCGGTGACTTCCTGGTCCGAATGGCGGGCGCGTTGGGGCTGGTCGCCGTGGTCGGCCGGTTCGGGGTCGTCGCGGTGGCCGGATACGGCATCGGCATGAAGGCGCTCTACGTGGCGACGATGGGGTTCTACGCGATTCGCAACGCCGCCACCATCCACACACCACGAACCCTGGCCGCCATCGATGCCGCGAACGCGGGGGAGAAGGAGACCGTCGAGGCCGAGATCCGGCGGGCCACCCTGCGCGTCGCGCTGATCGCCGGAGTCGTGGCCGCGGTCGTCTTCGCCGCCGGGTCCGGCTGGATCCTGCGGGCGTTCACCGGTGATCCCGCCGTGGTCGACGCGGGCAGCGCGTTCCTGCGCTGCGTCGGGCCCTACCTCGTCGGGCTGTCCGGCGTGGTGGCCTTCGGCGGGCTGCTCATGGGGGCAGGCCGGGGAACGCTGATGTTCGGGGTGACCGTCGGCGGCGTCGCGGGCCAGCTCGGGCTGGCCTGGTTGCTGTCCTCGGCGTTCGGGCTCACCGGCGTGTGGGCGGCGATGGGCGTGGCCGCCCTGGGTCAGCTCGCCGTCCTCCTGTACGCCGTCCGCCCCAAGCCCCGGCTCAGGCTTCGACCGGCGACGGCAGCGGACGCTTGGCAGTGATCCCGTCGCCGGACGACTGGCCGCGCGCGTGGCGTACGACCCAGGGCAGCAGGTGCTGCCGAATCCAGGCGACCTCGGCGGCGGCGCGCTGACGCCAGGTGCGGATCGGTTCGAGCGGCAGCGACTGCGACCACGTCTCGTCGAAGCCGGGCAGTCCGGCTGCCCAGGCCAAGGCGTACCCGATCCGTTCGTGCCCGGCGCTGTTGGCGTGCAGCCGGTCGGTGCTCCACAGCCGGGGGTCTCCGGCGACCTCGTGCGCGCCGAGGTCGAGCAGGATCGCCCCGGTCCGGGCGCTGACCTGACGGAGCTTGTCGTTGTACGCCGCGAACCGGCCACGCAGCGGACGCGCCATCGGCATGACCCGGCCGGGGTCCGGCATGGTGAAGGTGAGCACGGTCGCGCCGGTCGCGATCAGGGCGGCCTGCATCTCGCCGATCCGCCCGGCGACGTCGTCGGCGTCGAAGCGCGGCCGGAGCATGTCGTTGACTCCGGCGACGACGGTGGCCAGGTCGGGCCGCAGCTCGAGGGCCACCGGCAGCTGCTCGGTCTGGATCTCGGCGGTCAGCTTGCCGCGGACGGCGAGGTTGGCGTACTCCAAGCCGGGTTGGGCCGCCGCGACGTGGTGGGCGAACCGGTCGGCCCAGCCACGGTAGCCGCCCCGGCCGTCCGGGTCGTCCAGCCCCTCGCTGGTGCTGTCGCCGATCGCCACATACCTATGCCACACAGTCACGCCACCATCACACCATTCGCTGCTCGCCCGATGGGCATACGGTGAGCAACAGTACCGTTCACCTGGCATTCTTGACCCGGTCATAGTTCGGAAACTGGGGTGAAACGGGCATCCGTAAGCTCGTCTCATGACACGGGGCATCGCGCTCGTCGCCCACGACCGCCACAAGCAAGACCTCATCGAGTTCGCCCAGCATCATCGGGAGGTCCTGCGCGGTCATCGGCTGTATTCCACCGGCACGACGGGACGGCTGCTGATCCGGCACGCCGACCTGCCCGTCACCTGCCTGCGCAGCGGCCCGCACGGCGGCGACCACCAGCTCGGGGCGCAGATCGTCGACGGCGACGTCGATCTGCTGATCTTCTTCTGGGATCCGCTGACGGCCCAGCCACACGAACCCGACGTACGCCCGCTTCAGCGGCTGGCGACGCTGGCGAACATCCCGATGGCCTACAACCGGGCCAGTGCGGACTACATCATCTCGTCGCCGCTGCTGGCTCCGCCGTCCTTGGTAGCGCTGTAGCGCCCAGCGAGATCGCGCTGTGACGCCCGGCGGAGTCGTCGCGGTGTGACAGCGCGATCGTCGCGTAAGGCCAGTGAGATCAAGGAGAGTGTGACCGGGGCGGGAGGAAGCCGGTTTGTCCCACGCCCCGGTCACACTGGGTCCGCGACCCGCCTGTTTGCAGCAGATAGCGGGCGCTCGATGGAGCCTGTCGGGGAGGACAGACGGACCGACCGCGTCCAGCGCACCTACCCGCACCGACGCAGGTCCCAGCCTAGGAGCGCGATCGGCCGAAGATCAGCCGCGTGACAGGACTGTCATCTGCCGTCCGGCCGCTGCGCGGGCACGTGAAGCGTGACGGTGGTGCCCGTCGCGGGCTCATGGGACAGGCGTACCTCGCCACCCCATCCGGCCACCACGGTCCGGGCCATCACGAGTCCCAGACTGGTGCCGGTGCCCGGACCGCCCGGTGTCGGCCCCGGTCCGCTGTCGGTGACCGTGATCGTCCAGGCCAAGTCGTCGGCCCGGCCCTCGACGGCGATGCGATCGCCGGGGCCGGTGAACTTCACCGCGTTGTCGAGCAGGCAGTCCAGCACCGCCTCCAGCCGGTCGCGGTTGGCGATCACGGTGCCGCTGGCGCACTTCCAGGACCAGGCCCGGTCGGCGGCCGGCGTCCACCGCCGGACGATGCGGGTCACCTCGGCCGGCAGGTCCAGCGCCTCCGGCACGTACGCGCCGTCGGCGTCGATCAGGGTCACCAGGCGCTGCGTGATGCGGGAGAGCTTGTCCAGCTCGGCGAGCACCGTGTCGGAGTCCTCGCGGGTCTCCGCGTCGGCGTGCCGGTCGGCGACCAGCTCGGTGAAGCCGCGCGCGACGGTGATCGGCGTACGCAGCTCGTGGGCGACCTGCCGCATCAGGTGCTGGCGGGCCTCGGCGACCTGCCGGTCCCGGTCTGCGGCGTCGGCCAGCGCCAGCAAGGCCAGATGGCGGCGGCGGACGAGGGCGGCGGTCACCGCGATCAGGGCCACGCTGAGCGGGACCTCCAAGGTCTCCAGCCACTCGATCCGGCCGCCCGCCGCGTGGCTCACCAAGATCGCACCGGTCGCGGCGGCGGTCACGCCGACCATGACGGCGAGCTCGACCGGGCGCCACCGGGTGAACCCGTACAGCAGCGACAGGCCGATCCACATCAGGTGGAATGGGATCGTCGCGGTGCCGGGAAGCAGCCACATCGCGGTCGCGCAGATCGCCGCGCCGACGAGCCAGACGACGCGCAGCGACCAGCCCAGCCGGAACGAGTCGGGCAGCCGGCTCTTCGGCAGCCTGTTCTTGGCGAGCCGGTCAAGGGGTGGCGAAGCGGTAGCCGACATGGCGTACGGTCTCGATCCGGTCGGGGTGGTCCAGTTTGGCGCGCAACCGGCGAACGGTCACGTCGACGACGTTGCTGCCGGGGTCGAAGGTCATCCCCCAGACGGCGTGCAGCAGCTCCGACCGGCCGCAGGCCCGGCCCGCCGCCTCCATCAGATGCCGCAGCAGCAGGAATTCGCGATAGCTGAGCGCGGTCCAGCGGCCGTCCACCGCCACCCGGTGCAGCGCCAGGTCCAGGCAGATCGGGCCGATCACCACGGAGTCGGCGGCCGGGCCTGGAGCCCGGTCCCGCAGCCGGGCGCGTACTCGGGCGAGCAGTTCGGCCAGGGCGAACGGCTTGCTGACGAAGTCGGCCGCGCCCGCCTCCAGGCAGGCGACCCGGGTGCCGACCTCGGGCACCGCCGACAACACGATGACCCGTTGATGCGGGCGCTGGCGCATCAGTTCGGCGAGGACCGCCGACCCGTGGAGCCCAGGGAGCATCAGGTCCAGCAGGACCAGATCGAACTCCTCGTCGGTGGCGTACCGGAGGCCCTCCTCGCCGGTGCCGGCCCGCTCGACCACGTAGCCGTCCCGGCTCAGGGCACGCGCGATCAGCCGCGCGACGCCGTCGTCGTCCTCGATGAGAAGCAGGCGCGCGGTCCGGGCGGGGGCCGCCGGTACGGGGGTGGGAGTGGTCGTGACGATTCCTCATGATGGCACGCGACCCGGCGCGGTCACGATGCCGTTCCCGGCCGGCCCACTTCGCCGGGGTACGGCGTTAGGGTGGTCGCCGTGCCCCGACTGGAGTTCAGCGGGCCGGATCTCGGCCGGGTCCGCTTCGCGATCATGCCGTTCCAGGAGACGCTCAAGGCCGCCCGGGGACTCGCCCTGCCGACCACCCCGGCCGGACTGGCCGGCTGGCGGCAGGCCACCCTGCCGAGGCTGCCCGCCGCGGCCCGCCCCGCGCTCGCGTTGTGCGGCGCGCACTCGCGGCATCTGCCGGACTTCCTGACGCCGCAGCCGCCCGCCGGCCCGCTCACCTTCGACGACGAACTGGCGGCCGCCCTGGCCGACCCCGGGCTCCCCGTCGAGGACGACACGCTGTCGTTCCGCTCCGTTCTGCGTACCCCTTCGAAAGTGGTGGAGGACCTGCTGGCCGCGCCCGACCGCGGACGGCGAGCGCTCGCGGCCTCGTTCACCGCATTGCACCGCGCGGTGCTGGCGGCGGACTGGCCACGGTTGCACGCGCAGCTGGCCGCGGACGTCGCGGGCCGGGCGCGGACAGCGGCCCGGCATGGCGTCGAGGCGATGCTGGCCGGCCTGGCACCGGGATTGGTGCGCTGGTCGCACCCCCACCTGGAGTACGCCGGCCCGCCCTCGCCCGATTACCGGCTGGCCGGTCGGGGCTTGGTGCTGGTGCCGAGCATGTTCCTGACCGACGCCGTACATCGGCAGCTCAACGACCGGCAGCAGCCGATGCTCTTCTATCCCGCCCGGACTGCCGCCGAGTTCTGGCGCGACGGGCGGGTCGCGGACGGGCGGCTGGCCGGGCCGGTGGGGGAGCCACGGGCGCGCATCCTGCGGCTGCTGGCCGAGCGGCCGCTCGGTACCGGCGAACTGGCCGCCGAGCTGGGCGTGGCGCCGTCGACCGCGTCGGAGCACCTCGCCGGGTTGCGTCGTGCCGGGCTGGTGATGACGACCAGATCGGGACGCGACGCGTCGCACCGGCCGACCGCGCTGGCTTGGTCCTTGTTGGACGTCTACATCGGATGATCAATCGACCGCGACGGCCTCGATCTCCAGCAGCCATTCCTCGGCATAGATGGTCGCGATGACGATCGTGATCGCCGGACGGTGATCGCCCAATACCTCTTCGCGAATACGGCCGTTGATTGTTCGGTACGCCCGGTCGGCGAGGAAGATCCGCACGCTGGCGAGATTGCGGACGCCCATGTCCGCCTCGGCCAGCACGGCGAGGACGTTGCGCCAGGTCAACCGGCATTGGTCGGCGAAGTCCGGCGGGATCGGCTCGTCGCGGTCCCACGGCACCTGGCCGCTGACGAAGACGGCCCGGCGTACGCCGGTGACGAGGGCGCCGTGGGTGTAGGAGCCGGTAGCCGCCGGGAGGATCGGCGGGTTCAGCGGCTGGATCGCGTAGGTCATGGCGGTGAACCGTACGGACCGTCCCTCTTACGGACGAACGTTTCGGCCGTGCACCGAAACGCGGCCGTTCTATTCGTGGAAGTTGCGCGGTTTTGTGGTGATTCGCGACTACGGTGACCCCGATGAGACATCGTCCACGTGGCGAGTGTCCGATCACGACACCGCGCAAACGGCTCCATACGGCCGACTGACGCCACGTCAGTGTGTCTCCACAATCAACTAACCCCACTACAGCCTGGGAGTTGCCATGAAGATCGAGTACCTCTGGAAGACCGTGTGGTCCGGCGGCGGCGGCTGCCCGGCCCTGTACCGCACCGACGGCGGCTACGTCGTGCAAGGGGTCAAGCTCGACGACGCCACCCGCGCCGCCCTGCGCGACCTGGCCGCCGACGAAGACGCGGTGTACGTTCCGGCCGACGTTCTTGATCGACTCCGTGAAGTTGCCTGACTACACGGCGTAACCCGAAACGGTGCCTTTACCGCTACGCGGGCATCGGCCAGACTTTGTTGCCTACCGTGAATCTGCGGCACCTCAGGGGTCGTGATTCGCAAGGGGGCGGCGCGCGGGGGGCGGCTCTCTCGTGCCTTGTCCGCCGAGCTGACGAAGTAGACGATGACCACCCTCACCGAGCGGCAGCGGGAAACCGGAATGCTGGCGGAGGCGCTGCGAGCCCTCCGCCAGCGCACCGGGTTGTCCGGAAAGGACTTCGCCGCCCAGCTCGGGTGGCACGCCTCCCGGGTCAGCCGGATCGAGCACGGCCGCCAGATCCCCACCGCCTCCGACCTGCACGCCTGGTCGGCCCTGTGCCAGGTGAGCCGGTCCGAGTCGGCCGAGCTGGCCGGACTGCTCCGCCGGGTCGAGGCCGAGCATCGGGACTGGCGACGGCGGATGCGGCAAGGGCAGAGCTCGGTCCAGGCCGACTACAACCAACTCGTCGAACGGTCGGCGACCGTACGCCACTTCGAGATCGCCTGGGTTCCCGGACTGGTGCAGACGGCCGCGTACGCCCGGCAGGTGTTCCGTGAACAGGTCGAACTGCACCGGCTCGAAGTCCACGACGAGGAGGCCGCCGTCCAGACGCGGCTGGCCCGGGGACGGCAGCTGTACAACCCGGCGAAACGGTTCGAGTTCCTGCTCGCCGAGCCGGTGCTGCGGTGGCGTACCTGCCCGCAGGACGTGCTGCGGGAACAGCTGACGGCGCTCCGGCAGATCCTCGCCCTGCCCAACGTCCGGTTCGGCGTGCTCCCGCTGGATCGGCCGATCGCGACCACCCCGCAGAACGGGTTCCAGATCTACGACGCCGTGACCGTGGTCGAGACGTTCAGCGGCGAGATCTTCTTCTCCAACGGCGCGACCGCGCTGTACGCCCGCACGCTCGACCGGCTCTGGGCCGACGCGCTCACCGGAGCGGACGTCGACGCGCTGCTCACCGCCTCGATCACCTCGCTAGAGTGAGCCCTGTGCCGGTCTTATCCGGTGCTCGGCTGACTTGGAGGCACAGTGCCGATTCGGGCAGTACGCGGGGCGACCCAGCTGGACGTCGACGAGCGGGAGCATCTGCTGGACCGGGTCGCCGAACTGGTCAAGGAAGTCCTGCACAGCAACGAGCTGAACACCGAGGACCTGATCAGCGCGATCTTCACGGCCACCCCGGACATCCACTCCGAGTTCCCGGCGTACGCCGCCCGCCTGATGGGCATGTCGGACGTGCCGCTGATCTGCGCTCAGGAACTCGACATCGCCGGGGCGATGCCGCTGGTGATCCGGCTGATGGCGCACGTCGACACCGAACTGCCGCGTGACCAGATCACCCACGTCTACCTGCATGGGGCTGCGGCGCTGCGACGGGATCTCACGCACGTGCACGCGGTGCCGGACTGACCGAATCCTCGGTCGCTTCATGATCAGCGGAGTTCTGGTGGGGCTATGACACCGCGAATCTTCCGCTGATCACTCCAAGGCGTCAGGACGGCGCGGTGATGCCGAGCGGCGGGCGTTTCGGGTGGACGCTGAAGTAGGTGAGCCCGGCCGGCCCGGCGACGACGGCGCGCTGCGACCCGCGGGGGAGCCAGATCAGCGCGCCGGGCGCGAGTTCCAGCGACTGGCCGCCGCTGTCGAGGTGGCCGCCGCCGGCGAGGACGTGGATGAGCACGTCGAGGTCGGGACCTTGATGGGACGCGATGCGGTCGCCGGCCGGCAGGTGGATGATGTTCGCGTCGAGCTGGCGGGGTTCGTCCGTGACCCGCCAGATGGCGCCCGCTGTATCCGTGTTCGCCACGATGGCGGCGGCGTCCCCGATCTGGCGCGGTTGCGTGCTCACGCCGTCCAGGCTAGCGGGCGCCTTCGGGGTTACGTGGCGGGCGATCATGATCAGGGTCATTTCCACGCTGCCATAGCGACATGGAAATGACCCTGATCACGAAAGCGCATCACGAGGGCGCACACGAAAGCACCGGAGTGCGGTTCAGAACGCGGCCAGCACCCCGCCCGAGTACTTGGCCGGCTGTTCACCCATCCTTCGCTTCCGGCGTACCCTTCGTGAACATGCCGGTCTGGCTGCTCGACATCGACGGGGTCGTCAACGCCCTGGACGACCCGCCGCCCACCGGGACGTGGCCGGCCGACCAATGGGTCCGCACGAGCGCGACGAGCGCGCTGGATCTCGACTGGCCGCTGATCGCGGCGGCCCCGGTGCTGGACTTCCTGCGCAAGGTGACCGAGCAGGGGCGCGCCGACATCCGCTGGCACAGCGCCTGGCAGCACAACGCGGTCAACGTCGGCGCGGCCCTCGGCCTCCCGGACTGGCCGGTGGAACCCTGCCCCGAGTACGCCCTGAGCAGGGCGGCCATCGCCGTGCCGCTGACGCGCCGAGTCAGCCACTGGTGGAAACTGCCCGCCGCGATGCGAATCCTGGAACGCGACGGGTCGCTGCTGTGGACCGACGACGACGCGCGGTACCAGTTGCGGAAGGCGGACACCGAGCATTGGGGCGACCGGGCCCTGGTGATCTCCCCGCCCGCGTCCAGCGGCCTGACGCCCGCGCACCTGCGTCGCATCGACGCCTGGCTCACCCGCCAAGCCGCACCCTGACCAGACCCCATACCCAGACGCGCCTCTGCGGCTTACTCTCGTCGCATGGGTGAGATCGGGACGCTGGCGATCCTCGTCGGCGGGTTCGGCGTGACCCTCGCCGGGTTCGTTTGGTTCGCCGCGTACGTGCGCCGCCGGGGACTCGGCGGGGGCGTGCTCGGCCCGGTCGACGAGATCTATCGGCCGACCGCCCATCACGTGCGCTTCGAGATTCAGGCCGAGGCCGAACGCGGCCAGCCGTCTCCGGAGGCCGCCCCGCCGCGCTGACCGGCCGTCGCCGAAGGCAGCGCGCGGGTCTTGCCGGACAGCGGGAACTCGGGCCAGAATGATCCGCCGTCGGCTTGATCAACGGGGGACAGACATGGTCAGGGTCATGGGTAAGGGCGCGTTGGTCGGCTTGGTCGCGTTCGCCGCCGCGGGCGGTGCCGACCTGCTCCTTCCGGGGAGCATGAGCGACTTCGCCCGTACGCTGTCGCTTTTCCTCGCCGCGTTCCTGGCCGCCGCGATCGCGGCTCCGTCGCTGCGGCTGCGGCAGTGGTTTCTGATCCCGGTGCTCGGCACGGTGTTCAACGCCGCGATCAACCTGCTGATCGGGTGGCTGGCCGGGCGGTCGGGCGGGCTGGTTCTGCTGCCGTCGCTGCCCACGCCGTTGCTGCATGGCGCGTACCTGGTGGTGCTCGGGGCGGCGGCGGCGGCAGTGGCCGAACGAGTGGCGCGGGCGAACGCGGAGATCGACGCCGGGGTCGTCTGACCTAGTCCAGGTCGTTCAGTCCGAGCAGGCCGTCCGGCGTACGCGGGGCGACCGGCACCGGCTCGGCGGCCCGTCCGACCTGGGCCGGGGTGGCCTGGGCTGGGGTGGCCTGGGCGGGCACGACGGGGTGCGCGCCGGTCGGCGACTGCTTGCCCCGGGGCTGCTTGGCACCGGCTGCCTGCGACGACGGTGGCAGCGCGTCCGCCCCGACGCCGAGGACGCGCAGCTGTCCCTGCATGAAGGTGACCAGGCGGTCGCGGTAGTTGCGCTCGAACTGCTTCAGGCCGTCGATCTCCTGCTGCAGCGCCGTGCTCTTGGCTTCGAGGCTGCCCACGATCTCCTCGTAGCGCTGCTGCCCGTCGCGGACGAGGTCGTCGGCCTGCGCCTGGGCGCTGTTGACCATCTCCTCGGCGGCCAGCCGGGCGTCGGACAGCGTCTTGTCGGACTCCCGCTGGAGCGCGTCGGCGTGCGAACGGGCGTCGCGCCCGATGCGCTCGGCCTCGCCGCGGGCGTCGCCGAGCGCCTTCTCGGCGTCCCGGTGCAGCACGTTGGCTCCCGCTCGGGCCTCGCCGAGGATGTCCTCGGCCTGGGCGTGCGCCTCGGCCCGGATGCGGTCGGCCTCCCGCTGGGCGTTGGCGAGGTGTTCGTCGGCGGTGCGGCGGGCGAGGACGAGCACCTGGAGGGCCTGCCTTTCGGCGTCGGAGTCGTGGGCGGCCAGGTCGACCTCGGCCGCGGGGGGCATGGCGCTCGGCGCACCGGCCGGCGTACCACCGGGCACCGCGGCGGCCGGGCCGGCCGGGATCGGCGGCAGCTCGTCGGCGGCCGGCGGGGGCGCGAACAGACCCTTGACGCGACCCTTCAGCCGGTTCTCGGTCATCGGTGCCCCTCTCGTCGGACGGCGAAAACTGGATCGGTGACAACTGGATCATGGTACGGCCGAAGTTTCCTGGGCGCGGAACGGCCTGGGAAAGTATGGCGTGAAACCGGCGCGGGAGATAGCCCCGCGAAGAACGCCCGGATACGCCCGAGTCGTCGGCCCGCCCGGACGAGTGACGGCAGGTCAGCCCGCGATGGTGGGCAGTTTGAGCCGCTCGATCGCGTCGGTCGTCAGTTCGTCAGGGGTCTCCGCGAGGTCGAGGACGATCCCGTTCTCGTCGTCCTGGAGGGGTTCGAGGGCGGCGTACTGGGACTCCAGCAGGCTCGACGGCATGTAGTGGCCGGCGCGGTGGGCCAGCCGCAGCTGGATGACCTGCATCGGCCCGGCCAGGTGGACGAAGTCGAGCGTCGGGGCGCCGCTGCGGAGGATGTCGCGGTAGCTGCGGCGCAGCGCGGAGCAGGCGAGCACGGTCGAGACGCCGAGGCGGTCCTGATGCGCGAGCCACCAGGCCAGGCGGTTCAACCAGGGCACGCGGTCGGCGTCGTTGAGGGGCACGCCGCGCCGCATGCGGTCGACGTTCTCCTCGGAGTGGTAGTCGTCGGCGTCGGCGAAGAGGAAACCGGTGCGCTCGGCGATGCGCCGGGCGACGGTCGACTTGCCGCAGCCGGAAACGCCCATCACGACGACGTGGCGTGCTGAGTTCGCCGGTGCGCTGTCCATCGAGACGAGCGTACCGAACGCGTGGCAGACTCGCCGGATGATCGACGTGCGGCTGCGGGCCGTGACCGAGGCGGATCTGCCGGTGTTCTTCGAGTGGCAGCGTGATCCGGAGGCGGTCCGGCTCTCCAAGATCCCCGGGCGCGAGTGGGAGGAGTTCCGGACCCATTGGCGGACCAAGGTGCTGCCCAACCCGGAAGGGCTGCTCCGCGCGATCACCGCCGACGGCGTACTGGCGGGCAATATCGTGTCCTTCCCGTTCCGTGAGCGCCGTTGCGTCGGCTACTGGCTCGGGCGGGACTTCTGGGGCAAGGGCGTCGGCACCACGGCCCTGCGGCAGTTCCTCGCCGACGTCGACCAGTCCCGTCCCCTGTACATCGAGACCGACGAGGGCAACGCCGGGTCGCTGCACATGGCCGAGAAGTGCGGCTTCGAGCGGGTCGGCCTGGAGGTCGAGGGGGACCTGCGGTTCGTCGTCCTACGGCTCGACGACTAGGCGTACCGGGGTGGTCGCGGTCCGCGGCGGCAGCGGCCCGGTGACCGACCCCAGGACGCTCGCGGTCCGCGCCCCGGTGCACGCCGGCAGGGTGGCCGCGAGCCCGTGGGCGGTCAGCCAGCCGATCAGCGCGAACAGCAGCGCTTCCTTCGCATCAACGGGTACGCCCAGCGCATCCGACGTCGTCACCACGGTCGGTCCCACCAGCTCGGTGAGGCGTTCCATCAGATAGGCGTTGCGTACGCCGCCGCCGGAGACGACGAGCGAGGCGAGCCCGTGTTCGGCGACCTCGGTGGCGATCGTGACGGCGGTCAGCTCGGTCAGCGTGGCGAGCAGGTCGGCCGGGCCGGCGTCGGCGGTGGGCAGGTAACCAGCGTGGAACAGCTCCTTGCCGGTCGACTTGGGCGGCTGCCGGGCGTAGTACGGGTCCTGGAGCAGGTCGCCCAGCAGTCCGGGCAGGATCCGGCCGCTGCGGGCCAGCTCGCCGTCCTCGTCGTAGGCGCGCCCGGTGAGCCGGAGCATGGCCGCGTCGATCAGGGCGTTGCCCGGACCCGTGTCGTACGCCAGCTGCCGGCTCGGGACGCTGAGATTGGCGATGCCGCCGATGTTGAGCGCGCCCGCCGCCGGGCGGTCCGCCAGGAGCAGGGTGTCGAGGATGGCGGCCAGCGGAGCGCCCTGCCCGCCGGCTGCGACGTCACGCGCCCGGACGTCGGCCACGACGGGCAGCCCGGTGCGTTCGGCGATCCAGGCGGGCTGGCCGAGTTGGAGCGTGCCGAGCGCGGCGCCGCCCTCCACCCAGTGGAACAGGGTCTGTCCGTGGGAGCAGACCAGCTCCGGCTCGGCGTCCTGATAGGACGCAGCGGCCTCGGCGAACTCCTGGCCGATCCAGGTGTCCAGCCGGCACACCGCGCCCAGGTCGACCTGGTTCGGCGGCAGCGCGGCGCGGATGGCGTCGCGCGTACGGTCGGAGTAGGGGAACGTGCCGGTGCGGAGCAGCCGTGCGCGCAGCACCGCACCGTCGGGCTCGAACTCGACCAGGGCCGCGTCGATCCCGTCGTACGAGGTCCCCGAGCTGAGCCCGAGGACCCTCATCCGCGTACGGCTCCCGCGGTGAGGCCGCGGGCGAGGTTGCGCTGGACGAACATGAAGAAGACCGCGACCGGCAGCGCGATGATCGTCGCCCCCGCCATCAGCGGCCCGAACGAGGTGCCCTCGGTGGTGACGAAGTGGCTCAGCCACAGCGGCAGCGTGTACTTCTCCGGGCTGCTGATGAGGAAGTAGGTCAGCAGGTACTCGTTCCAGGCCAGGATCATCGTGAAGATCGACGTCGCGACCAGGCCGGGCACGATGAGCGGCAGGGTGACCCGCCGGAACGCCTGCACCTGGGAGCAGCCGTCGATCATCGCGGCCTCCTCCAGCTCCGACGGCACCCCGAGCACGAAGCCGCGCAGCGCCCAGACCGCGAACGGCAGCGCGAACGCCAGGTACGCGATGACGAGGCCGGGCACGGCGTCGGTGAGCTGCAGCGCGCCGAGCGAGGCGTCCTGGATCTCCGTGAGGGTCAGGAAGATCGGGATGACCAGGGCGATCGACGGGACCATCTTCATGATGAGGATCGACATGAGGAAGGTACGCCGCCCGAAGAACCGGAACCGGGCGACCGCCACGGCGGCGGCGAAGGCGACCGCCATCGCCAGCACGACGGTGAGCACGGTGGCGATCAGGCTGTTGGCGGCGGCCTGCCAGAACGTGCTGTCGCCGAAGACGTCCGCGAAGTTGTCCCCGGTCGGGTGCAACGGCACGAACTGCGGGGTCGCGGAGTACATGTCCTTGCCGGACTTGAACGCCGTGGACACCATCCAGTAGATCGGGAACGCCCAGACGACTGCGATCAGCAAGCCGGCCGCGGAGTACCCGATGCGGACCGCTCGTCTCATTCGGCTTCTCCCGTCTTGATCAGCTGGCGGATGTAGAAGACGCTCACCACGAGCAGCAGCAGCACCGTCACCACGGCCACCGCCGAGGCGTACCCGTACTCGTGACCCTGATAGGCCTGCATGTACGCGTAGATCGCCAGCGTCTGATAGTCCGGCGAGGGCGCGCCGTTGCGCAGGATGTAGATCTGGTTGAACACGCTGAAGTCCCAGATGATCGACAGCGCGGTGACGATGACGAGCACCGGCTTGATCGAGGGAAGGGTGATGCCGAAGAACACCTGCCGGCCGCCCGCGCCGTCGAGCCGGGCCGCCTCGACCAGTTCCGCGGGCACCTGGGTGAGCGCGGCGTAGGTCGTGACCGTGATGAACGGGACCGCGCCCCAGACGACGATGAGCGTGGCGACCGCCAGGCCCTGTTTGGCGTCGGTGTACCAGTTGTGCTGGCCCAGCCCGAGGACGTAGTTGAGGACGCCGAAGTTCTGCTCGGTCATCCAGGCGAAGATCTGGGTCGACACGAAGGTGGGCACCGCCCACGCCATGATCAGCGAGAACGTCATCACCCCGCGGACCCAGGCGTGCACGCGTTCCATGAGCAGGGCCAGGCCGACCCCGACGCCCATCGACAGGCCGACCATGACGGCGGTCAGCACGAGGGTCCGGACGACGACGGTCCAGAACACCGGATCGCCGAGGATGCGCGAGTAGTTCCGCAGCCCGACGAACGGCGGCCCGGCGTCGCTGAAGATCTGGGCGACGCCCCACTGCTGGAACGACAGCACGATCACCCGGATCAGCGGGTAGCCGATCACCGCCAGCGAGACCGCCAGCGCGGGCAGGATGAGCAGGTACGGCAGGCGTGGGCGGGACCGGCGGGCGCGGGCCGCGCTCGGTCTCGGCGCCGGAAGCGGCCGCGCGACGGCCGGTTCGTCGAGTGTGGACACGGCTCCTCCTGGCGAGCGGCGGCGGTGCGTACGGCGATCCGGGTGGACGGCGGCACTCCGCCCACCCGGACCGTCGGGCTCAGCTGAGTCAGCTGGCGTTGAGGGTAGTCTCGATCGCCTTGTCCGCGGCGGCCGTGATGTCCTCGATGGTGCCCTTGTTCGTCGCGATGTCCACGAACATGTTCAGTACCGTCTTGTTCTTCTCGACCTGGGCCCAGTTCTTGGCGGCGGGCAGCGTCCAGGTGGTGGAGAGGGTGTCGACGTACCCCTTCATCAGCGGGTCGCTGGTCACGATGGTCGTCGTGTTGGACATGAAGCCGCCGTCGACGAACATCTGCTGGCTGGCCGGCGAGGTGTACGCCTTGATCCAGGCCTTCGACCAGTCCTTGTGCTTGCCCTTGGCCGGGATCGCCAGGTCGGAGCCGCCCATGAAGGCCGGCATCGGGCTGCCCGCCTTGGTCGCGCTCGGCATGACGAACGAACCGATCTGGTCCTTGAGCTTCGCGTCGCCGTCCTTGCCGAAGACCTTCTTCATCTGGCCGCTCGTGTCGTAGAACATGGCGGCCTTGCCCGCGACCATGGTGCTGAACGCGGTGAGGTCGTTGATGGTGCGGTCACCGTGGTAACCGGCGTCCATCAGCGCCTTCCAGGTCTTCAGACCGGCCACCGACTCGGGGGAGGAGAAGGTGGCGTCCCACTTGCCGTCCGCGCCCTGCTTGGCGACCTGGCCGCCGGCGTCGTAGATGAACGGCATCGCGCCGTACTGGTGCTGGCCGGGCAGGAAGAACGCCGAGAAGGTCGGGTCGGCCTTGTGCTTGTCCGACAGCTTCTGCACGGCCGTCTGCAGCTCGGCCCAGGTGGTCGGCGGGGTGGTGATGCCCGCGTCGGCCAGGATGTCCTTGCGGTAGATCACCGCGCGGAGACCGCCGTAGTAGGGCACGCCGTACAGCTTGTCCTGGTACGTCGCGGAGTCCTGGAGCGCCTTGACCCAGGTGCCGGAGTTGGCGAACTCGGCCTTGTCGGCGGTCAGGTCGGCGAACGCGCCGTTGCCCATGTACAGGCCCATCTCGGTGGTGCCCAGCTCGATCACGTCGGGCGAGGTGCCACCCTGCGCCGCGGCGTCGAACTTGGTGAGGTGGTCCGCCCAGGCCTGGTAGGCCACGGTCACCTTGACGTTCGGGTATTCCTTGTTGAACTCGGCGGTGGCGGTCTCGACGGCCTTCGGCCACAGGGTCTGCGCGTCGACCTGGAGCCAGACGGTCAGGTCGCCCTTGGCGTCCTTCCCGCTGCCGGAGTCCTCCTTGCTGCCACAGGCCGCGGCGGCCAACAATGTGGCTGCCGCCACCGCCGCTGCGATGATCCTTCTCTGCATTCCATCCTCCCTGGACAGGTGGCGGTTGCCGGATGCACTGACGGATGTGCTGCTTGGATGTACTGCGTGGATGTGCCGCTTGGATGTACGGAGATGACTGAACGGTGCTGGACCGCTACGCTGGCAGAAACCTCCGCCCCCGTCAATGTGGGTGAAGGAAATCGTCATTAACCAGTTACGAAGTCACGGTTACGGGAGGTGGCGCGGTGACGACGACACCGGTTCGGCCGGAGAATCTGGTCGCCGCGGTACGCGCGGTGCTGCCGTCGCTGACGCCGTCGGGCCGCCGGATCGCGGAGCTGATCCTGCACGACCCGGCCATGGTCGCCGCGCACACGATAACGGAGTTGAGCGCCGTCTCGGGGGTCAGCGAAGCGACGATCGTGCGTACGGCGCGATCGCTGGGCTTCGCCGGATATCCGCCGCTGCGATTGGCGCTGGCGGCCGCGGCGGCCACCACTGAGGACGGCGATCGGCTCGTCCCCGGCGATCTCGGGCCGGACGATCCGTTGTCCGACGTGATCACGAAGGTGACCCGGGCGGAGACCGAGGCGCTGGCCGACACCGGCCGGCAGCTCACGCCCGAGCAACTGGCCCCGGTCGTCGACGCGATCGCGCGGGCCCGCCGGGTCGACGTCTACGGTGTGGCCGCGTCCGGCCTGGTCGCGGCGGACATGGCGCAGAAATTGCTGCGCATAGGCATCCTCAGCCATGCGTTCTCCGACGCCCATCTCGCGTTGACCAGTTCCGCGCTGCTGCGTACCGGGGACGTGGCGGTCGGGGTGTCCACCTCCGGCGAGACCCCGGACGTCCTCGAACCGATCCGGCGGGCGGCCGCGGCCGGGGCGTACACGGTGGCCATCACGAACAACCCGCGCTCCACTCTGGCCGCCGCGGCCGCGCTGACCCTGGTCTCCGCGGGCCGGGAGACGGCGTTCCGCCCGGCCGCGCTGGCCAGCCGGATCAGCCAGCTGCTGGTGGTCGACTGCATCTTCGTGGGCGTCGCCCAGCGCACCTTCGAGACCTCGCAACCGGCGATCCAGGACACCCGCGACGCGGTCAACCGGTTCGTCGCCGAGTCCCGGGCGCGGCGGCGACGCTGAATGTGACCCGCCCGTTGCGTACGCCATCGATACTGGACAGTGCAAGCGCTTCAGCCAGATCCGGATCGTAGGCGAAAGGGGAACCGGCATGGGCGACAGCGATCGGCAGGGACGCCGCTGGCGCGGCGGCGGCGGGGGCTGCGGCACGGGCGGCGGATACTTCCTCGGCTTCATCGGCGCGGCGATCTACTACATCCAGCAGTCCGACGGCTTCTGGGAGGGCGTGGTCGGCGTGCTCAAGGCCCTCGTGTGGCCCGCGTTCCTCGTCTACGAGGTGCTCAAGTTCGTCAGCGCCTGACCTGGACCGGACCCGACCTCGATCGATAATGACCCGTGGCCGCGCGGCCACGGGTCATTCCTCGTCCCGCCCGGCGTCGGCGACCGCCGCGAAGTCCGCCACGAGCCGGGGGAGCAGCCGCGCCAGCGCCGCCCGATCCGCCGCCGGCCAGTCCCGGGTGGCCGTGGCGACGACTCCCCGGCGGAACTGCTGGATGCCGCGCAGGGCCGCTTCGCCGTCCTCCGTCAGCACGAGCAGAGAACGGCGTCCGTCGCGCTGATCGGCGCGCCGCCGCAGGAGCGCCGCCTCCAGCGCGAGGGCGGTCAGCCGGCTCGCCCGGGGCTGGTCGACGTCCAGGAGCGTGGCCGCCTCGCTCACGGTGAGCGTCTCGCCGCGGCCGGCTGCCGCCGCGACCGCGTCGAGCAGCTCGAACACGGAGTCCGGCAGTTGCCCGGTCGGACTGTCGCGTTCCCCGGCGCGCTCGGACAACCGGGCCAGTGCCCGGCGCCGCTGCGTCCGGCGGAGCGCCACCATCGCCCCCTCGATCGCCGCCACCTGCTCGTCCGGGGTGATCTTGTCTGGGGTGACCTTGTCAGCCATGCGCTCTCCGATGCATACTCGAAGACAACTACTTGTCATAGTACATGTATTTGGAGGACTCGTGGACACACCCAAGCCGATCGGCTACTGGCTCATGCATCTTCACAATCTCATCGAGGAGCAGTTCGAGCGCACCCTCTCCGGGCTGTCGGTCAGCCGCCGGCAGTGGCAGCTGCTCAACACGCTCAGCCGCGGCTCGCGTACAAGTGGGGAATTGGCCGAGGCGCTCGCACCGTTCTGGTCCGGCGCGGCCGAGGACCCCCAGGCGGTGCTCGCCGACCTCGCGGACCGCGGCTGGACGCGGGTCGACGGCGACGCGATCGGCCTGAGCGAGACCGGCCGCGAGCTGCACGCGGAGCTGGCAGCGCGAGTGGAGCGGGCGCGGGCCGCGCTGCTGGGCGACCTGACGCCCGAGCAATACCACCAGACCGTGCGGTCGCTGGCGACGATGGCGGCGAACGTCGAGGCGGCCCTGGGCAATCCGGCCCGAACGGCGTCATCGGTGTCATAGCGTGGGAGGCATGGCAGCCAAGGCTTTGGTGAACTCGCTGACCCGCGCGCAACAGGATCTGCTGCGCGAGACCGATCGCGACAACCTCGCGCTGCTCGACGAGGACGGCCTGGTCGAGCTGCACACCCGGATCCGGCGCGCCCGGGACAAGCACGTCGGCCTGTATCGGCGGGAGGCGGCGTCGAAGGTCGCCACCGTCGGTGGCCGGGGCAAAGCGCACGCCAAGAACACCCGGAGTCGCGAGACGGCCGAGGTGTTCGAGGACGCGCTGGCCCGGGTCAGCCGGGCGCTCGCCGCCGCCGCGCGGGCCAGTGCGAACGTGCTGCGGGCCGAACGGCTCGCGATGGCGCGGGCGGCGCGTTCCCCGAGGTCCACGGCCGCGCCCGGGACGCGGCGGCCGCCGGCCAAGCGAGGCACGTCGAGCCAGCGCAGCCGGCCCTCGCCCGATCAGCCGGTGCTCCGCAAGCAGCACGCGTCGAGCCGGGCGATGGGCGCACGGCGGCAGGCCAAGCGCGACAGCCGTTAGTGCTCGGCCGCTGGTGATCCGCGGAGCAACGACAGCCCGGAGACGATGGCCCAGGTGCCCTCCAGCAGGAGGAACCCCCAGGACCGCTGGTCGAGGGCGATCACGGCGAGCACGGCGGAACCGGCGAGGTTGAGGATGAGGTAGGTCCGCGAGCGGAGGTCCAGCCGACCCAATTGGGCGGCGGCGAAGGCGGCCAGGATCATGAGGGATCCGGCGATTTCGATGAAATCAAGAAGAGTCATGGCGTCTGCGCGCCGTCTTCGCTGGGCCGGGTACGGCGGGCTCTCGTCCGGGGCGTCGCTGGACCGCGAACGCCGTCAGCAACGATAGCTCACTCGACGACGACCGGCACTCCCGCGTAGGCGGCGTACCGGTCGAAGGCGGCGTCGACCGCGTCGCGCTGCGCGGCGGTGAGGCGTACCGCCAGGGACAGCGACGCCGTGATCTGTTTCGCGGTGCTCGTCCGCCGCCAGGAGCCGATCAGCTGCCCGTCGATGATCAGCGGATGGATCAGCAGGTTCAAGCTGGTGACGCCGAGATCGACGCCGTCCAGGTTGGCCAGCGTCCGGCTCTCTGTGTACCCCACGATGTACTCGTCGTAGCCCTGCAAGACGTGGGCGTCGGGGGAGGGGACGGGCTCGGGCGGGTCGGCCGGCGCGTACCAGAAGGTGGTTCCGTTGCGGGAGACGGTCGTGAGGGCGTCCCCGGCCAGCGCGATGCCACGCCGGATCTGCGCCGTCGGAAGGCTCGACCACCAGGCGAAGTCCTTGGCGGTCGCCGGGCCGTGGCTGGTGAAGTACCGCCGGGTCAGCTCGGTCAGCCCGTCGTCGGGAGACCGCCCGGCCGTCTCCCGTACGCGTTCGCTGACGAGCGCGTACGTGTGCTGTCGGCCGCGCATCGGGCCGTTGCAGACGAGGCTTTCGAGTTCCGCGTCCATCACCAGGTACGCCAGCCGGTTGCCCGTGGGATCGGGGATCCCCGCGGCGGCCAGCGCCCGGCCCAGCTCCGGGCGGGTGAGGTGGTTGCCGCCGCCGAGGATGTCCCGCAGCAGCGGCCGGGTCTTTTCAGTGGTCGCCTCGTCCACGCCGAGCCGGCGATAGTAGTACGCGTTCAGCTGATGCACCCGTGGCGCGGTCACCGCTTGCAGCCACACCAGGTCCTCGGCCGCGACGAAGTGCCACGTCGGGCGCAGCGCGTGCACTCGAACGATGCGGCCGGAGTCCACGGCGTCCTGCATCGCGGCTTCGTCCACACCGGAACTCCGCTGCGCCACCGACCACTTGGCGACGGCGTACTCCTGAGCCTGGACGGCGCCGAGCCACCGGACGACCGCGACCGGGTCCGGCAGCGGCTCGCCGGTCAGCCGTTGGTTGCGCAGTCGCCGCGCGATGATCTCCCGCCCGTCCACCACCGCATCCTATGGGTGATCAACTGCGTCTTACAGCAGGCCGCCGATGAAGTCGCCGATGCCGCTGACGATGTCCATGACGGCGTTCATCGTCTCCTTGACGGTGTCGGCGGCCCGATCGGGTTGCAGGACGGCGAAACCGCAGCAGCACAACGCCGGCGCGCCCACCACGACGAGGGCGACGATCCAGCCCAACCCGGGCGAGCTGGTGGCCGCCTTCCAGCGGTTCAGCAGCTCCACCGTGTACTGGGGGTCCCGGGCGGCCTCGGCGGCCAGCCCCTCGGCCACCGCCCGCCGGACGTCGGGATCCGTCCACTCGGTCTCGAACCGGGCGACCGCCTCCGCGCCGGCCGGTGACCGCCGTAGCCGGTCGGCCACCACGCGATGCAGCGTCGCCAGGGCGATCGCCTTCCGCTTGGCCGACACCCGGGACTGGAGCCGAGTCCTCTCCTGGGCGAGCGTCTCCACGACACGGGTCGAGAGGGTGGGGATGTCCACGGCGGCCTCCGAAAGGTGACTGTGGACGCCGATCGTAGTGCCGCCGATCAATCCCTGCTGCCGCCGTCCTAGCGCCCTTGCTGATGCGCTGGATCAGGGTTCCGGGTCGGATCTTAGGTCAAGATTCGACCCGGAACCCTGATCCGGCAGGAACCGGCTCGGCGTACTCGGCCGGCTGAGCCGGGTCGGGCCGGGTGATGTCGAAGGTGGACGGACGGCGGCGGGTCAGCGCGGTGGCGGCGGCCAGTACGAGCAGCGCCGAGAAGCTCATCGCCGCGCCGGCCCACAGCGTCGAGGCGTACCCGAGGCCGGCGGTGATCGTCACGCCGCCCAGCCACGCCCCGAGCGCGTTGCCGACGTTGAAGGCGGCGATGTTGGAGCCGGACGCGAGCGTCGGGGCCTGGCCGGCGTACTTCATGATCCGCATCTGCAGGCCGGGCGCGGTCGCGAAGCCGAACGCCCCCATCAGGAACAGGGCGATGACGGTCGGCACCTGGCTCGACGCCGTCAACGCGAAGACGGCCATCACCGCGGTCAGTCCGGTCAGGACGACGGCGAGCGTACGCGGAATCGACCGGTCGGCGCCGCGACCGCCCAGCGTGTTACCGACGAACAGCCCGGCGCCGAACAGCACCAGCAGCCACGGCACCGTGCCGGCGGCGAAACCGCTGACCGCCGTCAGCGTGTACGCGATGTAGGTGAAGGCGCCGAACATGCCGCCGAAGCCGAGGATCGTCATCAGCAGCGAGAACCACACCTGCGGTTCGGTGAAGGCGCGCAGCTCGTGCCGCAGGCCGGCGGACGGGCCGGTCGAGGCTTGCGCGGGGACGAGGGTCGCCACGCCGATCAGGGCGGCGACGCCGATGACGGTGATCGCCCAGAAGGTGGCGCGCCAGCCGAGCTGCTGGCCGAGGAACGTGCCGAACGGGACGCCGAGGACGTTCGCGGCGGTCAGCCCGGTGAACATCATCGCGATCGCGCCCGCCCGGCGGGCCGGCTCGACCAGGCTCGCCGCGACGACCGAGCCGATGCCGAAGAACGCGCCGTGGCTGAGCGCGGCCAGCACCCGGCCCGCCATCATCACCTCGTACGTCCCGGCCAGCGCCGAGGTGAGGTTGCCCGCGATGAACAGCACCATCAGGCCGATCAAGACCTGTTTGCGGCCGAGCCGGGTGACCGCGGCGGTGAGCCCGATCGCCCCGACCGCCACCGCCAGGGCGTACCCGGAGATGAGCCAGCCCGCGACCGACTCGGTCACCTGGAAGTCGGCGGCCACCTCCGGCAGCAGTCCCATGATCACGAACTCGGTCAGGCCGATGCCGAACCCGCCGATGGCGAGAGCGAGCAGGCCGAGAGGCATCTTGCGCATGAAGCAGATAGTTGCACGCGCCGTATATCGGCGCAAGCGTGCTCCTGCTCACTGGTACCATCGGAGGCATGGGCATCGCCGATGACGCCGTCGAGATCCGCGCACAGGGCTGGCGTACGCTCGCCGCACTGCACGGGCTCATCGACACGGCCCTGGAACGGGCGCTGCAGACCCGGCACAACCTGTCGGTGGTCGAGTTCACCGTGCTGGACGCGCTGTCGCGCCAGGACGGCTGGCACATGCGGATGCAGCAGCTGTCCCGGGCGGCCGCGCTGTCGAGCAGCGCCACGACGCGGCTGGTGAACCGACTGGAGGAACGAGGCCTGCTGACCCGGGTGCTGTGCCAGGACGACCGCCGGGGCATCTACACCGAACTGACCCCACAGGGGTCGAAACTGCTGGACCAGGCCCGGCCCACGCATGACGATGTGCTCGCGGGCACGCTGGCCGACGCCGAGCGCCTGCCCGAACTGGCGCCGCTGGTCGACGCCCTGCACCGACTGCCCGCACCTGCCTCGGCTGCCGCCTGAGCTCGCTGGGCTCAGGCGTGCCCGCGCGGCTTAGGCGGGCCGACGGCTTAGGCGGGCC
>NZ_JBFBAZ010000015.1:91608-97969 GCF_040682475.1 Hamadaea sp. NPDC051192 | reverse complement strand
GGGTTCCGGGTCGAATCTTGGCGCATGATTCGACGTAGAACCCTGATCCAGCGCCAAAAACGCTGGCGTGCGCAGACGGGGTCAGCCGGCGAGGTGGCCCCAGGTGCGTTCGAGGCGCGCCCACGGCCCGCGGGCCTGGACCGCACCGTCGATGATCACCACGACCTTGTCCGCCTGAGCCAGCGCCGCCCGCTTGGACGTCGACCCGATCACGGTGATGCCACGATCGCGCAGCGCCCGCCACAACGCGAGTTCGGTGGTCACGTCCAGCGCCGAGGAGACGTCGTCGGCGACGAGCAGTTCCGTACGCGGGGCGAGCGCGCGGGCCAACGCCAGGCGCTGCAGCTGGCCACCGGACAGGCGGGTGCCCTTGTGCCCGATGATCAGCCCGAGCCCGGCCGACGAAAGGTCGTGGTCGAGCTGCGCGGTGGTGACCGCCGCCTGCGCTTCCAGGTCGTGGCCGAGTTTGATGTTGTCGGCGACCGACCCGGACAGCACGCGCGGCAGCTGCGCCACGTAGCCGACCTGGTTCGGCCGCAGGAACAGCTCCGGCCGCGTGATCGGCTCGCCGTTCCAGCGCAGGTCGCCGGTGTGGTGCACGATGCCGGCCAGTGCCCGCAGCAGCGACGACTTGCCGGAGCCGACCGGTCCGACGACGAGGACGAGTTCGCCTCGGTCGACGGTCAGGTCGACGTTCTGCACCGCGATGGTGCCGTCCTCGTGCACCGCCGTGAACCGCGCCAGTTCCAGGCGCTGGAGCGGCGTACGGGGGGCCGGTTCCGGGGCGGGGGCGGTGCCTTCGGACAGGTCGACGCCGTTGACGGCCTTGGTGTAGTCGCCGACGCCGGCCATCGACACCGTCCGCTTGGTCCATACCCGGGCCGACGGCAGCGACGAGATGAGCGAGGCCGTGGTCCACGCGAACCAGCGCGCGGAGCCCAGCGTGGACACCGCGACGAGGGTCGCGCCGGACGACAGCGAGCCGCCCAGGTACATCGCCCACGCGCCGATCGGCAACAGTCCACTCAGGATCGCCGGGGTCGAGCGGGCCCAGACCTGCACGGCGATCTCACGCCGCTGACGATCGCTGCGCGTCGTGTCCAGCCTCGCGAGATGGTCCAGCACCGGCCCGGTCGCGCCGGCCAACTTGACGGTACGCGCAGCGGTGAGCGACGACACGAGCGCGGTGGCGAAGGCCGCCCGCGCTGCCACGGTGTTCTTGGCCGAGCTGGCCAGCTTCGGGCCGAACAGGGTCGCCGCGAGTCCGCTGAAGACCATCGTGCCGAGGAAGAACGCGCCCGGGACCAGCGATCCGGAGATGAGCGTCATCGCGGCGACCGTCGTGAGGGAGATCCACTGGTCGACGACGTTGTCGGCGAGGAACACGACCCGTTCGGTGTCGCCGGACTGCGCCACGACCTCGGCCGGGGTGTGGTTGCTGACCCGGCGCGGGCCGGTCTGCCCGTACACCAGCCGCTGGCTGATCCGCAGCATCTGCCGGACCCACCACTCGGGATACCAGCGGTTGACGGCGTACGGCATCGGGGCGGTCAGCAGCAGCGCCGAGACGATCCCGACGGCCGGCCAGAGCAGGCCGCCGTCGCCGTCCACCAGGTCGCTCCACAGCCATGGCAGGGCCGCGCCGTCGAGACCGAACACGATCATAGCCATGAAGATGGCCAGCGAGGTCAGGCCGAACTTGGGATCGTTGAACGTCAGCCGGACGATCTGGCCCAGCGCCCGCGCCTTGGGCTGCTTGGGCAGCGGCGGCGGATCGGTCTTGCCCTCGCGCTTGGCCGGTTGGGCCGGGATGACCGGCTCGGGCTCCGGCTCCGGCCGTTCGGCGAGCGCCACGCCGCCCGTGCTCGCGGTGCTGTGCGCCGCCGCCGCGACCGGTTCCGCGGCGGCTTCGATGCTGGTGGCGAGCAGTTGCGCGAACCGCTCCGACTCCTGCAGCGGGCCGGCTTCGACCACGACGCCGTCGGAGAGGATGACGACTTCGTCGCAGTGCTGCACGGACGACAGCCGGTGGGCGATGACGATGCCGATCCGGTCGCGCAGCAAACGTTCGGTCGCCCGCTGCACGCGGCCCTCGGTCACCGGGTCGAGGCGGGCGGTCGCCTCGTCGAGGATGACCACCTGCGGATCGCGTACCAGGATCCGGGCGAACGCGACGAGCTGCTCCTGCCCGGCCGACAGCACGTGGCCGCCGTCGCCGAGCCGCGTCTGCAGCCCCTCGGGCAGGTCGGCCACCCAGTCCTGCAGTTCCAGCTGCTGGATGGCGTCGGCGGCGTTGGGCAGCAGGGCGGGATCGAACAGCGCGATGTTCTCCGCCAGCGTGCCGGCGAGGATGTCGGTACGCTGCGGCACGACCGCGATCCAGCGGCGCAGCTGTTCGACGTCGAGGTCGAGCAGATCCGTCCCGGACAGCAGAACCGTTCCCCGTGGCAGGGCCACCGCCCGGGTGAGCACCTTGGCCAGCGTCGACTTGCCCGACCCGGTACGCCCGATGAGCGCGTACGACCGGCCCGGGGCGAAGGTCAGGTTCACGTCGTGCAGCGCCGGCGGGCGGTCGTCGCCGTGCGCGTACCGGAAGGTCAGGTCGCGTACGCGCAGCTCGCCGGGAGCCGGGGGCTGTCCGCCGACCGGCTCCTGGGCCGATTCGCGGAGCAGCACGACCCGGTTCCAGGCGCCGAGGGCGTACTGAAGTTCGGGGACCATCCGGCTGACATGCTCGACGGTGCCGCCGAAGGCCAGCGCGAGCAGCCAGATCGCGGTCAGCCGCGCGCTGTCGACCCGGTCGCCGGCCAGCGCCCACACTCCGCCGAGGACGACGAGGGCGATGCAGACGCGGGTGGTGATCGCGGCGATGGCGGTCATCACGGCGGTCCCCCGCCACACCCGGCGGCCGCGTTCGAGGACGACCTTGGCCCGCCGCGCGAACAGCCGCATCACGTACGGCCGGGCGAGGGTGGTCCGCACGTCATCCTGCCCGTGGATGGACTCCTCCATCACGGCGGCCAGATCGGACCAGGCCTCCTCCTCGGCCATCCGGGCCGGGGTGATCAGCTGGGCCGGTTTGCGCAGCTTCCAGACGAGGAACGCCGAGACGAGCACCATCGCGATGCCGGCCGGCCACCACACGAACACCGAGATCGCGACCGAGAGCACCGCTACGGCCACGCCCTGGGCGATGCGTACGCCCTGCGCCCGGACCGACGACGCGACCTGGTTGACGTCGCTGTCGATCCGGTCGAGCAGCTCGCCGACCGGGGTGCCTTCGAGTGTGGGCAGGTCCTGCCCGAACGCGACCTGGCACAGCTGCCGGCGTACGCGCGCCGACCAGTCCGCCGTCAGGCGGGCCATCACGAGGCTGATCACCAGGTCGCTGAGGACCGCGAGGACGAGCGCGACGGCCAGCAGGGTGAACAGGACACCGGACCGGTACATCAGCACTGGACCGGCGATGGCGGCGCCCACGGCCTGGCCCGCCGCGCCGAGCGCGACCAGGATCACCACGACCAGGGCCCGACGGGGTGAGGCAGACCACAGGTCCCGGAAGAGGCGCATCCTCCCAGCTTGCCGACCCGTGGCCGGGTGCTCAACCGGATTTATCCAAGATCACGCCCGGAGCTGCGCCGCCACGGCGGTGACCATGTACTGGAACTGTGGGGCGACTGTCTGGTGGCGACCGGGGACCCCGAGCGCGCCCGCCGGGAGGAACGCCAGATTGCACCGGTTACAGAAGAATGCGGCGTTCCACACCGCCGACTGCGACGGATAGATCGCCGAATAGGCGTCGAAAGCCCGCTGCGCCCGCTGCCGGGACGTGATCCGGTGGACGATGAGCGCCACCGCGACGAGGAGGAACGGGCCGCCGATCGCGGCCCAGAAGATCACGGCGTTGCGTACGGCGTCGTCGGCTCCGCTCGCGAGCAGCGGGACGGTGAGGCAGCCGGCCGCGACCGGGGCGGCCAGCGCCAGCCCGATGAGGAACCCGCCGCGCCGGGGTGGCATCGCCGGGACGGGCGGCGGGGCCAGGGTGTCGGCCAGCAGCGTGCTCGTGCGGCCCGACGTACGCGTCACGGTTCGGCCGGCGACCGGGACGGCCCGGCCGCCGGCGAACCCCACTCCGCTGGTCACCCCGGTCGACACCGCGCTGTAGGTGCCGGACTGGGACTCGTAGAGGGAGCGGACGCTGTGCACCTGATCATGCTGTGCACATTGTGGACAGTCGAGCGCGGTCATGCGTGATCATGGCATACCCGCGCTCGTCGCGATCACGAGATCGCGACGGCTGGGCGTACCGGAATGGCGCGGGCGAGGCGGCGGCCCGGCAGGGCCGCCGTGCCGAGCAGCACGAGCGCTGCGACGGCGTACAACAGTTGGGCGGGAACATGATCGGCCAAGGCTCCGGCCAGTGCCGTCCCCGTGGTGATGCCCGCGTTGCCGGCCGTGTTGACCCACACCGACGCCCGGGTCCGGGCACCGGCCGGGGCCAGCTCGTCGGCGAGCGCGTACGCCATGATCAGGCTGGGTGACAGCAGCAGACCGGTCACGATCAGCCCGGCCGCGAGCATCCACAGCGGACTGAGCAGGATCAGCCCGCCAACGAACGCCGCCAGCAGCAACGCCACCTTCGGCAGCAGCCGGGCGAACGGCGTCGCCCAGGTACGCCGCCCGAACAGCAGCCCGCCGACGGCGCTGCCGGCCGACATCCCGGCCAGCAGCCAGCCCGCCGTCGCCGGGGTGCCCGCGTGCGCGGCCGTCACCGGGACCGCCACGTCGACCAGGCCCATCGCGGCGAACAGCCCGGCCAGGGTGAACAGCATCGGCAGGAAGCCCGGCGAGCGCAGCAGCCCGACGCCTGCCTCCGTCGCAGCGTCCCCCGCGTCGGCCGTGTTCGGCGTACCAGAGGTGGCGGGGCCGAAGCCGAACACGGCCGAGCCGGTGATCATCAGCGCCAGGGCCAGCGCCAGCGCGACCCGGGGATCGGCGATCGCGATCGCCACGCCAGTGATCAGCGGACCGGCGGTGAACAGGACTTCCTCGACGACCGCGTCGAGGCTGAGCGCCCGCAGCCGCAGTGGTCCCTCCGGCATCAGATCGGCCCACACGGTACGCATCGTCGGCCCCAGCGGCGGCGGGCATGCCCCGACCAGGGCAGCCGTCAGCAGCAAAAGCGGAGTCGGCGCGTGCGCCTGGGCGGCCCACACGAGCAGGATCGTGCTCACGGCGTACAAGCTGGCGAAAACCGGCAGGACGCGGCGGCCGAACCGGTCGATGAGCCGGGCCCGCCCCGGACCGCAGAGCACGACGGTCAGGTTGAGGGCCGCGGCCGTGAGCCCGGCGGTCCCGAGCGAGCCGGTCGCCTGGGCGACGGTGAAGAAGAGCGCGAGCGGCAGGATGCCGTACGCGAGACGGCCCACGGTGGCGGGCAGGAACAGCCGCAGCACCTGCGGCCTGGACAAGACGGCACGGTAAGACGTGCCCGCACGAACGGCGGACATGGAAAAGACTCCCGGAAAATCGACACGAATGAGGGCGGCGTCAGGTGCGCGCCGTCATTAGTGCGGTCCGGAAGTCACGTCAGGCACACTAACAGGGTGACGTTCGATCTTGGTAGCCCTACGTTGGAGGGCCGGCTCGTCCGGCTGGAGCCGCTGGATCAGCGGCACGCCGACGACCTCGCGGCTGCGGCGGACGTGGATCGGTCGTCCTACGGGTTCACCTGGGTCCCGACCACGTCCGAGGTGGCGGACTACATCGCGGCGCAACTGGCCCGCCGTGACGCCGGGAAGCTCGCGCCGTTCGCGCAGATCTCGGTCGCGACCGGGCGGGCGGTCGGCTGCACGGGGTACTGGGATCCGCGGCTGTGGCCGGACAGCGACCGGCTGTGCGCTGTCGAGGTCGGCTTCACCTGGCTCGGCGCGGCCGCCCAGGGCACCGGCATCAACGTCGAGGCCAAGCTGCTGCTGTTCGCGTACGCCTTCGAGACCTGGGACGTCGCCCGGGTCGACCTCAAGACGGACGCCCGCAACGCCCGATCCCGGGCCGCGCTGGCGAAGCTCGGGCTGCAGTTCGAAGGCGTGCTGCGCAACTGGTCGCCGTCCTGGGCTCCGGGCGAGCAGGGGCGGCTGCGCGACTCCGCGATGTTCTCCGTCGTCCCGGCGGAATGGCCGGCCGTCCGGTCCACCATGGAAGCGCGCCTCGCCCGCTTCCTGTGACGCGTGACGCGTGACGCGTGGCTTCGTGACGCGTGGCTTCGTGACGCGTGGCTTCGTGACGCGTGGCTTCGTGACGCGTGGCTTCGTGACGCGTGGCTTCGTGACGCGTGGCTTCGTGACGCGTGGCTTCGTGA